>NZ_JATABF010000028.1:0-72788 GCF_036533715.1 Vibrio sp. M260121
GCTGAGTTTGCGTTGTTTAGGTAACGCTGAGCGGTCATCGCTGATACGTTTGTGTTTACATTCACTGCCATGGTGATTTCTCCAATTGATTTTCCGATGTAGCGGTTTCCGACGTCTCGGAAAACCAAGTAGTTCTCTCAAAGTTACTTTTATTAACGGCGCATGCCCTGTTTTCTTTAGAAAAAATTTTAGATTTTTTTGAAAATAATTCGTTTGGAGAGGTAATCGTGACGAAGCGGATAAAAAAGCAAAAAAACTTTCATTTTTCGCTAAAGCTTCTTTTCGAATTGTCGATACAGGCTGATTTTGCGTTAAATTCGTGTGGTGCGAACCATTAACCAAGCAGCGTCAAAGCAAGGTTTGGCGCTTGTTTTGCTTGTGCCAGAATAGAAGTACTGACCTGTTGCAAAATCTGCTGCTTCACCATTTGCGTGGTTTCTTTGGCGTAATCAGTATCTTGAATGCGGCTGTTCGAAGCCGCTAGGTTTTCGTGGATATTATCCAGATTATTGATCGCATGATTAAAGCGGTTTTGATACGCACCTAACTCAGCACGACTGCTGTCCACTGTTTTCATGGCGTCATCTAGAATACCGACCGCCATTTGAGCACCACCCACCGTACTGATATCAATTTTATCTACCGTTCGTTTTACAGTGACATACTTGTCAAGCTCTAACTCATCACCCAAACCACCGCTGAAGGTTGGTCCAGGGTATCCTATGGCATCTTTATAGGACATCAGTAACTGCAGTTGCCCTTCTTCATTAACAGACGCTTTTACTTTATCGGTTTGCCCATTAATGTAAGTAGCGAGTTCTTCTATATCGTCGCCTGCTTTAGCTTCAATACGGATCTCCTGCTCTTCAAAATTGTTATCACGATAGTGGATAACAATATCGTTGTTTCCGTTTTGAACCGTCCAATCGGAGCCGAGCCTTTGAGATGATCTCATAGAAAAGCTAGCAAAAGATTCCGGCTGCATAGTCCGTAGGCCAATTTGTACCGCTTCACCAGCAGTTGCACCGATTTGAAAAGACGATGTGCCAAATGTGCCATTTAGTAGTTTACGCCCACCAAATGAGGTGGTTTCCGCAATACGACTTAACTCATCATTTAAAGCAGAGACCTCTTCTTGCAGTGCAGTGCGTTCCGCTTTGCTGTTTGAACCATTGGCTGATTGAAGCGACAAATCACGCATACGCTGCATGATGTTAGTCACTTCATTCATCGCGCCTTCCGCAGTTTGCATGATGGAAATGCCGTCGTTTGCGTTACGCACGGCAACATCCAAACCACGCATTTGCGATTGCAGACGGTTGGAGATTTGTAGACCTGCAGCGTCATCCTTTGCGCTGTTAATACGCCTCCCTGAAGACAAACGCTCCATGGATTGGTTCAGCATGTCGGTTGCACTGGTCAAATGACGCTGTGCGACAAGTGCTGCCACATTGGTATTAACGGTGATCGCCACGAATAAAGGTCCTGAAATTAAGGCTTTGGATACTTATCGACCAAATTTCAGAAAGGTTTAATGTTTTTTAAGAAAAGCGAAGTAGTTACGCATTTCCCGACGAGACAGCGAATAGCAAAAAGCCTAGTGATGACACACTAGGCTTTGCATTTATAAGCAAAGACGACTCAGATTATTTTCTTACTTCGCTGCTTGAGTTGGCCGCAAGAGTAACTGTCACATAACTCACTCGTTGTCCGTTAACGAGCTTGTGCTCAGCAGAAACAGGCTGCCCATCAACAATAAGCGTCGGGTAATCGCCATAGAACCAAGCTTCCCATTCTAAGTTTTGCTCGGAGGTATTGGTTAGCATCGACCGCTCCAAACCATCATGGCGCAAAGTTAATTCGTGCTCTCCCATCGGAAGTTGCTCAACTTGAAGCCAGTCAATATCGGTTGTTAGATGAGACGCGGTTACAACTCGATGGTTTGCCGCATCAGGCTTGATGCCCATCAACCCCTCAATGGTATTCGAAATAAAGGTAAAAGAGATTTCAGGATAGTCACCGTTAGTACCTTGAGTTGGACGCTCATGGGGCTCGTCTTTGATATCCATGATGTACTGCATCCACTTCCATGCTTCCGCATTACGATTGTAAGGGAAGTAGGTTTCTGGGATATAAGTGTAAGCCTCAATGTTGTATGGCGCTTCCGGCGTACTTCCAATTCCATCACCCAGATTTTCTGCAATAAAGTCTAAGTAGCGGTCGTTACGTTCTCCAGGTTCAGTGATCAGCTTCATTGGCATGAACCAACTGTTTTCTTTGCCGAAGTCATTCATTCGGAAGCCATCACGCTGAACGATATTCACGTAATTGTCCTGCGGTTTATTTGGATCCGCGATACTCCACTCTTCATTAAAGAAGTTTTTAAGTTGCTGTGCTTTCTCTTGCCAAAGCGCCGCCTCGCTGTACTCTTCACGAGCTCCAAGCATTGCAGCATACGCGACCGTCGCTTGGTATTGAGAGCCTATGCCATCACCGGCTTCAATTGGGAATTCGCCACGCTCGTTGTAAGTTGCGGATCCTTCAAAAATACCACCATAACCTTCGGCAATACCGTTAGGATCTTGATCGTCGTGAAGCGTGATATAATCCGTTAGCACCTTGGTGTAAAAACGCCATAAATCTGGGTCTTCGATGTAACGCTTGTCTCCTGTCCATTGATATTGCTTCCATGCTTTTTCCACAAACTCAAATTGCGCAGGCACTTCACGTACAAACCAACTGTCGTCTTTGTAGTCAATGGTATGTGGCGTGCCATCAAAGTTAACCGCCCACAAGGTATACCATTTTCTTGATTCCGTGGAATGCTTAGCGAAGGTCTTAAACATCGAAAAGTTTTCGGCATCTAAACCTGCAATTTTGGCTCCACTGACTTGATGTAAGAAGTCGCGAGAGTAGAAAGCCGTTCGGTCAAAGTAGCCAGCCCAATAAGATGGGATGTAATCAGCAGTGCCATCACCATCATTATTGTTCTCATCACGGTTAACCAGATCATGCTGCCCCGTCATAACGAAGCGACGTGTTTTATCAATTGCCCATTCAAACGAATCTTGAAGCTTCTGATTCGAGGACGTGACGACAACCTGCTTCTCTTTTTCAATCGCCGTTAATGTCCATTTTTCTTCTTTACCATTTGCATCTGTTACTACCGCTTGCACTGGTTGAGTAAAGTCCACGACTTCACCCACATCCATGCTTGATCGGCTTTGTTCAGAAACCAAAAGGGTACTCACCTTTATGGCACTCAAATCGGTGCCATAAGGCACTTGGAACTCGACGGTTCGTTGAGTTTTATCAATGCCCGTCACACCGACCTGTTGCTCGGCTTTAAATTGGATGATTTGATTAAAACGAACAGGCTGGCTCTTGTTCACTCTTACCAAAGACACACTGTCGACGCTCACCCCACCGACATCAGATCCTGTAAACCAGACTTTAATTTGCTCGCCTTTCTCTAGTGGAATAGCTGGCATAGTATTTGGCTTATATATTTCACCCTCTACATTTTCGTCTTTGGTTTTTTCAATCGTCTGGCTGACTAGAACCTCATCGGTCAGATTACTCAAGCCAAGAATGGCGTCATCACTTGGGCTGCTGATGAAGGCGGATAAATCATAAAAGCCCGTCTCTGGAATGGTGACTGTTTGGCTTACATGATGGTTGGTTCCGGTGGCAATCCTCGCCATCGACTCACCAACATAAGCGTCTTCATACTTCACATTGGCAAACCAGTAGCTCCATCCTAAACCGTCATTTTCAAAGGTAGAATTTGAGACAAGGTTGTCGCCTTTCGAAGAATCATCATCAGACGAGCTATTACAACCGGACAAAGCAAGGGCGACAAGAATCGCTGAAGCAAGTATTTTCAGTTTCATTTTTTTCTCGTAGGGATAGCGTGGTTATTGGATAACGTTTATTCGGGATGCTGCCGGCGACATGAAATGAAGACGCCGGCATGTTTATTGTTAATTTTTAATAGCTATAAGATGCGTTAAACTGCTTGGATGGACTCTGGAGAGACTTTCGTTTTCTCATCAGAATCGTTGGCTACGATATGGTCGTACTTCTCCGTCAGATGATCTTGAATCTCCTGATGATAAGCACCGTTGAGTTTGTAGAAGCGGAAGTACACAACCAAAGCGATAGCAAAGAAGAACGCAGGCAAGCCAACCATGATGCATTGCATGCCAAATACGGTTTCAGGGCTCTGCTCCATGTTTGGAACATAGTCCACCGCAGTTAACGCGATACCGATGAAGAAGGCCGCAAAAGCTGAACCCGCTTTAACCACCAGCGTTTGTACTGAGTAAGCAATACTTTCGCAGCGTGAACCTAGCTTGTACTCGCCATAGTCCACCGTGTCCGCCACCATAATGACGTTCAGTACCCAAAATAGCGCCGTACCGATTTGCAATAACACAC
Source organism: Vibrio sp. M260121 (assembly GCF_036533715.1). NCBI lineage: Bacteria > Pseudomonadati > Pseudomonadota > Gammaproteobacteria > Vibrionales > Vibrionaceae > Vibrio > Vibrio sp. M260121. The sequence continues at coordinate 4,441 of NZ_JATABF010000028.1, forward strand.
CCGCTGTAGAGATCAGCAAGATGCTTTGTTTGTCGTACATGCCTACATAGATAAGTACCGCACTACCTAAGATCGGGAAGCTCGATGCACACGCCCACAGCACTCGACGTGAAAACATTTGAGCCAGTTTAGGGAAAAGAACCAGAGTAATTAGATTAGCAATACCAGCATACGCCATGTAGTAAGGGAAAAGTTCCTCATTACCAACCACATAGGTGAAGTAATACACCGCAAAGGCTGTGATGATGTTCGTGGCCAAGTTGTATGACAGTGCCATACAAAGCACGCTAGTCAGTTGGTCATTTTTGTAGATAAGGGAGAGGAGTTTTTTCAGTGAGACTTTTTCTTCAGGTTTCGTCACGTCAAGGTTGCTAGTTGAGTAACGCTCTTTCACGTTACGTAGCGTGATATATGTTGAGACGAGGAAACAACCGACAAGCAAAATGGCAAACACTTGGAAGCCAAATCCTTTGTCGTCACCACCGACATAATTCACGAACGGCATTGCGATTGCGGCGGTAACAATCCATGCAAGGCTAGCGAAGAATCGAGGGTACGGAACCAGCTCTTCACGCTCGCGCTTGTCTAGTGTCAGTGTTGGAACCAGTGACCAGAAAGGGATATCCATTAAGGTGTAGGTCATGCCCCACAAAATGTAAGTCACTGCAGCATAAGCAAGCAGCCATGGTCCCTCGATGTAATGTGCACTAAACAACATCAACAACACGACCGAGTTGGTAATGGTACCGATCAAAATCCAAGGCTTAAATTTGCCCCAACGAGAGCGCGTATTGTTCACGATCCAGCCCATAATCGGGTCGTTGACCGCATCCCAAATACGCGCCACCAAAAAGATGGTTCCCACTGCGGCAGCCGAGATACCAACAACATCGGTGTAGTAGAACATCAGATACATGTAAACGATGGTGATAGCGAAGTCTTTACCAAATGCGCCAAAGCCGTAGCTTAGCTTGGTATTCATAGAGATACTCATTTGTTGCTCCTTACGCCTCCTCATCGAGAAGGCGCAGTATATTCACGTTATTGTCGTTTTTATTGATATTGATTTTGTGATTCTGGATTTACTGATGCACCCACGCTGGCAACCAGCCTTCATGTGCTTCAATCAAGTCATCAACAAGGGCATAAATCTCTTCGAGTCCAAGCACTGCTGCAGTATGAGGATCAAGCATGGCAGCATGATAGATACGATCTCGGTTTTCAGTGAGGATGGCTTCCGTCAGCAGAGTTTGAACATTGATGTTGGTCTGCATTAATGCCGCTAAGTGATTTGGTAGTCGGCCAGCTTTGATAGGTTGAACACCATTTGCGTCGACCAGACAAGCTACTTCCACACAACAACCTTGTGGCAAGTTGTCAATTAACGCTTCGTTCTTCACGTTGCCGTAGATAACACTTGGCGTGCCTGTCCAAATCGAGTTCATGATAGTGCTCGCGTATTCATGCGACTCTTTGACGGTGATTTGATCCGCGTTTTTGAAGTCTTCGAGGTCTTTTTTCCAGTCAGCAATTTGTTCTACACAACGTTTAGGATATTCATCAAGTGGCACTTTATAACGTTCAATCAGATCTGGGCGATTTGGTTTGATGAAATATGGGGTGTATTCAGAAAAATGTTCTGATGATTCCGTCACGAAGTAGCCTAACTTCTTAAACATTTCGTAGCGGACTAGGTTGGTACAGCGACCATTGTGGTGCAGACCCGGCTTCGGCGCTTTGCCTGATTCAAATGCCTCAAGCAAATCAGGATAAATGTCGACATATTCCCCCTGCTCGTTTTTCTTTTCGAGCGTCAGGTAGTAAGCCATGTGGTTAATGCCCGCACAGGTGTAACGAAGATCTGAATATTCGATATCGAGGTCACGGGCAAGCTCTTCCGCCGTACCTTGCACTGAATGGCACAAGCCCACTTGTTTGATATGCGGATATTTCTCATACATCGCCCATGTGTTCATCGCCATTGGGTTAACGTAGTTGAGCATGGTGGCATTTGGACACACTTCAGTCATGTCTTCACACACGCTCCAAAGGTGAGGAATAGTGCGCAGTGAGCGCATGATGCCGCCAGGGCCTAAAGTGTCGGCGATGGTTTGCTCCAAACCGTGACGCTTACAAACCTCAAAGTCAGTTACAGTGCATGGCTCATACCCACCGATTTGGAATGCGATGACGACAAAGTCTGCGCCTTGCAATGCTTCTTTTTGGTTTAAGTGACAAGTGATCGTCCCCGTCGCACTGGATGATTCCATCAACTTGCTTACTACTAGGTGTGATTCCTCCAAGCGGATTTCATCAATATCCATCAAGGCAATTTGCGCCCCTTTGAAGGCTGGCTTATGGAACACATCGCCAAGAATGTTCTTCACAAAAATCGTAGAACCCGCACCGATGAATGTGATTTTAGGGCTTTTCATAGTTGAATCCTTTTTGCTTTCATACTTTTGTTTCGATGCATTTAAGTTACACCTGTCGCAAGGCCGAATTCGTCTCAGATAAACCAATCACTCTCCCGTTTCCTAATATTTAAAATCAACCAGTAAAAAATCTTAGGAAATGGGATATTTTTGTGTAAATCAAGGATAAAGAAGGTGGAAAGATACGCTGAGGCTTGCTAGCACGGCGATTTAAATCACATAACCAAAATCTTATAAAACAGAGTCGTCGGTGTTTTTGAAGCTGTTCTGAGTTTTGTTTCAACAGATTTAGTACAAAGAACTTATACAGTTTCCTAAGAGGTGGGCGATGGCAAAGGTAGAGTCCAAGGCAGAGTTAGATACATTGAAAGTGGTGATTCAAGATAAGTATTCTTCCGAAACTGTTTCTGTAAGTCCGCTTTCGCTGTACTCCTCCTATGAAAAAATCGATATCGAGCTTAGGCCGCCCCACTCTATGCCGGGTTATCACTGGCATGGACAAGTAGAGGTGAACATTCCTTTTGGCGATGATGTCGAGTACATCATTAACGGCAGTCCAATAGTGGTGAAAGCAGGCTCGATAGGATTGTTTTGGGCGTCGGTGCCTCATAGGCTCACCGACCCGGGCAAGAGTCATAATATGGGGATCATCAATATTCCGATTCACCACTTTATGTCTTGGACGCTAAATCGAGACTTCGTCAATCAGATCACCCACGGCTGCGTATTGCAGTCCAACTCGAATGCATTGGTCAGTGAATTTGAGTTAGCGCGTTGGGCAGAAGAAATTAGTCACCCTTCAGAAAGCCGTCAGCAATTAGCGATAGATGAAATTGGGCTCATGTTAAAGCGAATGTGCCTTGATGGCTGGGAGCAACTGGTCATCAATCGACAAGAGAAGTCGACCAAAAAAGGCGTCTCCAAACACTCGCAGTTTTACGTCAGTCAGATGCTGGAATACATTGCCACCCACCATAACCAGCCGATTACGGTCAAAGACATCGCAGAGCATATTGGGCTGCATACCAATTATGCGATGAACGTATTCCAACGAACCATGCAGATGACCATCAAACAATACATAACGGCGATGCGGATTAACCACGCCAGAGCACTGCTGAGTGATACCGACCGGACAATATTGGACATTGCCTTAACGGTAGGTTTTAACTCGAGTAGCCGTTTCTATGAGACTTTTCAGAATTTTATTGGTGTGACACCAACGCAATATCGTAAGAAATCACGCGAAGATCATCGCTGGAGCAGTCACAGTAGTAGCCCACTTTACGAACTAGAGAAAGGCGCCATTGATGGCAAAAGACCATTGACGGTCAGTTAGTCTTATCAGGCAAGAATGAGGGGGAAACAAAAAAGGCAGATCACTCTGCCTTTTTAATCATTGGAGGGTTAGCGAAGAATTACTTAATCGCCAATTCCGCTAGCATTTCTTGTGAAGGAGCGAAGAAGTAAGCACCTGTTACCGCTTTAGTGAAGCGAAGCAGTTGGTCAGTCTTACCATCGGTAACACCGTACATGCTCTCTAGCATCACTTTGATGTTGTGGATAGTGTTGCAGTAAGAGATGAACAACAGACCGTGTGCGCCCGTTACTGTACCGTATGGCAAGCTGTGACGAACGATCTTAAGGCCTTTGCCTTCTTCTTTGATGTCCACACGACCTACGTGAGAAGCGGCTGGAACATCTTCTAGCTCGATAGAGTCAGGCTTAGTACGACCAATCACTTTCTCTTGTGCAGACACGTTCAAACGGTTCCATGCAGGAAGGTTGTGCTCAAAGCGTTGAACCATCACGTAACTACCACCAGCGAAAGCACCGTCTTTGATCAATGCTACGTCAGCACGTGCGTCACCTTTCGGGTTCTCTGTGCCATCAACAAATTCTGTCATGTCACGAGCATCTAGGTAACGGTAGCCGTATGTTTCGTCAACAATTGTTACGTCTTCTGCTGTGTCCACTAGGAACTTACGCAGAACGTAGAAGTGCAAATCGTGGCGCGTTGAATGACAGTGGATCAGCACATCAACGTCTGATGCCGGAGCAATCACGTCACCTTCACCCAATTGTGGGAAATCAATCAACTCTTCTGGCATTTGCATGTTTAGGTGCTGCCAGAAAGACTTAGTGAATGCGATAGAAATTGTTAGGTCTGCATCTGGTTGGTTCGCATTGAGCTCTTTTACTAGCTCAGGTAGCGCTTTCAGTTTCGCCAGTACGTTTTCACGGTTTTGGTTCACTTTTAACTGAGTGTAAAGTGCAAATGGTCCTGCTTCAGGCACAATCGCCGTTTGAGCTTGTGACATTGAGAAATCCTCTATACATTGCCCCATGCGGGAATTTTTTGTTCTTAATTCTTCGATGGCTGTTCTTCTTTGTGCTCAACTTGTGGCACGTTGAAACAGTCTTTCACCCATCTTCCATTAAAAAGATAGATCATAAACCAAGCTAACAGGGTAATAGTGAGCGCGTTTGCCCAGTTGAATACGCCATGTTCGAGGTAGACATGATACATGGTCTGAGCCAATTGAATACCGCACAAGATCAAAGTCATAGCGCGACCATGTCGGGTAATTTGATTCACCCAGCCTCTGTCGGGATGACGCAAGCCCATCAACCACATCAGCAACAGGCTGGGAATACCCATCGATAGTCCGAGGTATAACGTATTAGAGTCGGGGTAAACAATCGATAGTATCTTGCTACCGCTGTCTCTACTCACTCCTGCCATGGCAAACACCACCCAAGAGCGTGCTAGGAACATCCAACCTAGCCATAACATAATTGGCGCTTTCAAAAATCCATGAGCGTCGTACTGATCAAATGAGTAACGCACAATATCGTCTTCTTAGTTTCATAAAAACGCCACTTTAACCGATCGCTTAAGAGTTGCAACCCAGCAAAGATGAGAACTAAAGTTCATTTCATCATCTTACGCAGGTAAACTAGGTTTAGATTTACAGTGACGTCGATGGAAACATGAAGAAGAAAAACACAGCAGCACCCGTTCCTTCCCAAGAAACCCAAACTGAAGCGATGAAGATTGCTAAATCCACGCAAAAGCCAGGGCAAACCAAAGAACAGACTAAACTGATCGCTCAAGGTATTGAGAAAGGCATTGCTCAGTACAAGAAGCAGCAGAAAGAGCGCAATCGACAAGCGGATAAAGCGAAGAAAAAGCAGCAAAGAGAAAAACAGCGCCAAGTCGATGACGTAGTTGAACAAGATTCTGCAAACGTTGAAGCACCAACGAGCAAACCTGCCGTCTTACCTTGGGCGCTATTGGTTTTAAGTTGGGCAGGTTTTGCGGCTTACATCATGATGGGGAAATAGCATGCAACGTTATGTGATGATAGGAAGCATCGCATTGGCTTTGATGGGGTGTTCATCCCCATCCACACTGCCAACTGAACTAGGTAGTAATGTGCAGATTCGCATTGATAGTCAGTTCAATCCAGAACGATGCGAGTACCTAGGTGAAGTCACTGGCAGCGAAGGGCATTGGTATAATTACTTGTTCTACACCAACGATGCCATGATGCATGGTGCAATGGCCGATTTGAAAAACAACGCCGCTTTGCTCGAGGCCGACACCGTTTACATGGTCTCACCTCAAGACTTTGTGACTTCTTTCAGCGTGCTGGGTACTGCCTACCGCTGCCAATAAGCGTTTTCCAGACGTAAAAAAAGCCAGCAATTGCTGGCTTATGCACGAAATCCAAGACTGCTAGCGATATCTCCCTCTCGCTCAAGAACCCATTGACTGTCAAAAGGTCCCCAATCCGAAAGTTGGTAATAGCCGTCGTTATGACGTCGACCATCTTGAACGAAGATGAGTTCGATGCCGATCCCCGGTAATGCCTTGAGTACATCTTGAATAGTACGACGAGGCCACCCCGTTCTTTCGATCAATTTTGGTACATTTGGCCTTTCTAGGTTTTCCACCAACAAGGCCAAATATAGCCGCCTTGCAAAAACAGGACTCAATTCCATTGACACCTCCTAAAATTGTGCTGATTCATTATTTCTTTTTTGCTCGGCGAGATGTTGCGTTTGATCAATAACTCGACTTTTCCGTGCTATTTAGCCGAGTTTTTTATCAATCTGATCACCATTTGGTGGAGGAATGAGCTACAAAATAAGCCTGAATAGAGCACTGACCTGTGAAATATTCGCCGCATGATTTTGTCACATTGGTTGCTTCTTGATAGGATGCTTGAACAGCCAAAAACAATGCAAAATCGGGCGTTCCATAGCGCAAACCGATAAGTAAAGTACAAAGAGAAAAGGAAATAATATGACGATCACTATGTTCGGCATCCCAAACTGCGACACGATTAAAAAAGCCAAGAAATGGCTAGAAGCGGAAAACGTTGCTTTTGATTTTCACGACTACCGCAAACAAGGTATCGATGCGGCAATGGTGACGGAATTTTGTAACGCTCTAGGTTGGGAGCAAGTTCTGAACAAGCGTGGCACAACTTTCCGTCAACTGACTCAAGAGCAAAAAGATTCTCTTAACGAAGAAAACGCAATCGCGCTGTTAGTAGAAAATCCAGCGATGATTAAGCGCCCAATCTTGAAAGTTGAAGACCAACTTCATATCGGTTTCAAAGCAGACCAATACGCGACCATTTTTAACTCTTAATTTAAGGAACACTCAAGGATGACAGACAGTCCAGTACTGGCACTTGCTAAAGACCTGATTAGCCGCCAGTCCGTAACGCCTGAAGATGCAGGCTGCCAGGAAGTAATGATCGAGCGATTGAAAGCGCTTGGTTTTGAAATCGAAGTCATGGTGTTTGAAGACACTACTAACTTCTGGGCTCGCCGTGGTACAGAAGCGCCACTGTTTGCTTTTGCCGGCCACACAGACGTTGTGCCAGCGGGTAAGTTAGAACTGTGGGATACACCACCATTTGAACCGACCATTATCGATGGTTACCTTCACGGTCGCGGTGCGGCTGATATGAAGGGCTCACTGGCTTGTATGGTGGTTGCGGTTGAGCGCTTTATTGCAGAAAACCCGGACCACAAAGGCTCGATCGGCTTCTTGATCACTTCAGACGAAGAAGGTCCATTCATCAACGGTACCGTTCGCGTTGTTGAAACCCTAATGGAACGCGGCGAGAACATCGACATGTGTATCGTTGGCGAACCTTCAAGTACAGAAGTGGTTGGTGATGTAGTGAAAAATGGCCGTCGCGGCTCAATCACTGGTGACCTAACCGTAAAAGGTACACAAGGTCACGTGGCCTACCCTCACCTTGCAAACAACCCAGTTCACCAGTCTCTAATGGCTATCCATGAGCTTGCCACCACTGAGTGGGACCAAGGTAACGACTACTTCCCTCCGACTAGTTTCCAGATCCCAAATGTTTCAGCAGGGACTGGCGCGTCTAACGTCATTCCTGGCGAATTCAACGTTCAATTCAACCTGCGCTTTAGCACTGAGCTCAGCAATGAAGTGATCGTTCAACGCATCACTGAGACGCTGGATAAGCACGAGTTAGACTACGATCTAAAATGGACCTTCAACGGCGACCCATTCTTAACTGACACTGGCGCATTGCTAGACGCAGTGGTAGCAGCGGTTGATGAAGTAAACAGCACTAAACCAGCGCTTCTGACAACAGGCGGCACATCTGATGGTCGCTTTATCGCCCGCATGGGTGGTCAGGTGGTTGAACTTGGCCCTGTTAATGCGACGATTCATAAAGTGAACGAGTGTGTGAAAGTGGACGATCTAGAAAAGTTGACTGACATGTACGAGAACACATTAAAGCATCTGTTAGCAAAATAGCGCCTACGTGTGTAGCAAGTAGTATTTAACGAGAACACCATGACACCAGAGCAACTTACCGGAATCACTGACTCACACCTGCAATCCACTTTAGTGGGTCAAAAAGCCTTTATGCTTCATCCAGAGGTCGCAGAGGATTTGTTGCAGATGATTGATGCGGCAAACAAAGCGGGGTTTAAGATGGAAATTGCCAGCGGCTTTCGCGATTTCAACCGCCAAAAAGCGATCTGGAACGGTAAGTTTGCCGGTGACTTAACCATCTTAGATTCTCACTCCCAGCCTCTAGACAAGGCGAAACTCAGTGATAAAGAAAAGCTGATGGCCATTCTTCGTTGGTCTGCCCTACCCGGCGGAAGCCGACATCATTGGGGTTGTGATTTTGATGTCTACGCGCGTAACTTGCTACCGTCAGACACACAATTGCAGTTAGAGCCGTGGGAATACTTAGAAGGTCACCAGTTACCTTTCTATCAATGGTTAGCAGCCAATTTAGAGCGCTTTGGTTTCTTCTTCCCTTATCAGCAAGATCTGGGGGGCGTTGCCATTGAACCCTGGCACATCAGCCATCGCTTTGTAGGGCAACAATGCCTAACCCATTTGACGCCCGAAGTTCTGAGAAATCAGCTCATTGAGCAAAATCAGATCGATAACATTGCAGGGATTGACGTCATATTGAATAATTTGGATAAGGTCGTTACCAAATTCATTCACAATATCACGCCGCCGGAGGCTCTATGATTGAACTATTAACCAACCCTTGGGTCATTATCATCATAGTGGTCAGCATCGTGGTGGGGAATATTGCTGCGCTCAAGTACACCGCAAAAATGAAGTTTGGTCAGATGGATAAAGGTCGTAAGAACGATTTAGATAAGCTGAACGAGCTGGATAAAGAACGCTACGGCGAAAATGGTGAGAAGAAAGACGACTCTCGTTAATATCACATTTGAGCTTACTCTAAACTCAAAGCAAAGTACTGAGTACTCTCATTAAAACAAATACTAAAAAGGGACCAAGAAGGTCCCTTTTGTTTATCTGTGTCTGACTACTTAGCTGTCTTAAGCAATTAATCTTTCACAACCGCAGCCAATACTGGCGCAAGTGACTTCAAGAATTCTTCTTCTACTGGCTTACCAGAAGAGTCGGTAATGTTGATAGAAGTACGGTTACCCAAGTCACCCAATAGGAAAGTGTATTTACCTGCTGCTAGGTCTACTGGTTTCACGCCGATGTCATTCCAGAACGCATCATCAGGTGATGCGTATTTCGCTGTCACCGTACCTTGAGATTGGCTGCGCTCTTCGATAGTGAAGCCCATCTTCGGCATGATATCTGGTAGGCGGTTCCACACTACGTTGTATTGAGCACGAGCGATGATCACTGGTAGACCACTGCGGTCTTTACCCATGGTAATTGGGATGTGTTTCACTAACTCTTGTGCTTTACGCTGTGCTTCTTCACGAACGTGCTGGTCATAACGAGCAGTAACCAAGTTAGTCATAAACACGTTGTAACGCTCACGGTTAGTACGTGTTACTTCTTTAACTTGATCGCCTTCACGCCAATCAATCAAGCTCACTTTAAAGCCATGGCGACCGTTCATCTCACCACGAGTAATTTCGTAGCGGCTGCCGATTTCCATGTCTTCATCTGGTGAGTTCCAAGTTACCCAACCCGTTTCGATACGATTGTCAGTTTGGCTTTCTACTGGGATCTTGTTCTCAGTAACCATGTCTTGAACGGTTTGCCAAACTTTATCCAATTCATCCTTGCGAAGCAGCCACAGTGTTACTTCACCGTCATTGCTGCGATCTAGGCGAGCACCAGGGATCAATTCCAATACTTGCTGCGGCGGACGAATATCCACTTCTTTACCAATACCACCAGCGTACTCACCTTGTGGGATACGGTAGTTAGGGTAAAACTGAGGAACAGCACCTGCGGGAACACTCCACTCTTCAAGAGGTGGGGTGTTCAAGTACTCGAAGTCGTCTTTTGCTTGACGACGCTGGTTTGCACCACCTGAACAGGCAGTCAATACGAATACAGCTAGTGAACTTAACACTAACTGGCTTGAAAGCTTCATTTATACTCCTAAAACACTGAGGGCTTATTTGCCCCCAGCATGAACTTCAATCCTAGCAACTCAATCTTAATAAATACCGGCGTCGGTTAGCGCCTGTTCCACGACTGGCTGCGATTTTTCAGAAAGTGGGGTCAAAGGAAGACGCAGTTCACCTTCTTCAATCAAACCAAGCTTATGTGCAGCCCATTTTACTGGGATTGGGCTTGATTCAACGAATAGGTTCTTGTGCAGAGTCATCAAACGTTCATTGATCGCTTCTGCTTCGTCGTATTTTCCTTCACTTGCCAAATGGAACATGTCTGCCATGTCCTTAGCCGCGATATTGTTCGTTACCGAGATAACGCCATGACCGCCAAGTTTAACAAATTCTAGGCCAGTCGCATCATCACCACTTAGTAAGATAAAATCTTCGCCACAAAGTTCACGGTGAAGTGCAATTCGGCTTAAATCGCCTGTCGCGTCTTTTAGAGCCACGATATTATCAAGCTTTGACAAGCGTGCCACTGTCTCAGGCAACATATCTACCGCAGTACGACCCGGTACATTGTACAAAATTAGAGGTACGTCACTCGCTTCAGCAATTGCTTTGTAGTGTTGGTACAAACCTTCTTGAGTTGGTTTGTTGTAGTAAGGCGTTACGCTCAGGAAACCCGTAATACCAGAATCAGCCAATAATTTGCTAAATGTCACTGCTTCGTGGGTTGCGTTTGCACCCGTACCAGCAATCACTGGGATACGACCGTTTGCAAACTCAACGGTTTTATTCACGACCTTTACATGCTCTTCAATGGTTAGAGTCGCTGACTCACCAGTGGTGCCAACTGCAACAATACCGTCTGTACCTGCTTCAACATGGTACTCAACAAGCTTTTGTAGACTATCAAAATCTACTCCACCATCTGATTTTAGTGGTGTAATCAGCGCTACGATACTTCCTGAAAACATGTTTATCTCCCTCATTTTACTCTTTCTGCATGGTACTGTAATGCGATTGAAAAACACAAGAGCGTAAACTCGCTTACAAAGTACAAATGAATGAATAATTATCAGTTGTTAGAGGTCTCGCAACTAAAATGTGAATTTTGTTCTCAATCCTAGCCATTCTGATAATTGTGTTTGGTGGCGACATGCCGCGAATAAGCCTAGGCCGCCGCTTTTAATTAGGCGCGGAATATACTCTCTCGTCATGAGGCTCAAGTCAGCGTTGAGTGAATTAATAGAGTACTCAACAATCAAACTGTTCACTTAATCAACAAAGCGTTTTAACAAGTTTAAAAAAAGAACTGACTCGACATTTCTGTGCCGTATCTGTGCTAACATCTCTCTATTGAAGAAAGGACAAGAAGCTCATTTATGAAGCAACATCTGGTACTTACAGCGGTTGGAACGGATCGTCCGGGCATATGTAACCAAGTGGTTAAGCTCGTCACACAAGCTGGCTGTAACATTGTCGATAGCCGTATTGCTATCTTTGGTAATGAATTCACTCTTATCATGCTGCTTACTGGTAACGCCAGTAATGTCACCCGCGTCGAAACGCAATTGCCACTACTAGGTCAAGAACACGACCTTATCACTATCATGAAACGCACGTCAGCACACGAATTGCTCGACAACAGCTACACCATGGAAGTGTTCATCGAATCAGAAGACCGTATCGGCCTTACAGAGAAATTCACACAATTCTTCGCCGATAAACAGATTGGTCTAGATTCCCTTAGTGCGCAAACAATCAGTAAATCAAAAATCCAATTAGATGCCGATCAGTTCCACATTGCGATCACCGCTTCAGTGAGCTCTGACTGTAATCTGATGCAATTACAAGAAGATTTCGATGAACTTTGTAATACGCTCAACGTACAAGGTTCTCTGAATTTCATTAAAAACAATCTATAAAGTAAAGGATATAACAATGAATACGCTGACAGCAGGCTCGCCAGCGCCAGCCTTCTCTTTGCTCGACCAAGATGGCAACACCGTTTCTCTCGGTGACTTCAAAGGTAAAAAAGTTCTGTTTTACTTCTACCCGAAAGCGATGACGCCGGGTTGCACCACTCAAGCAAAAGGCCTGCGTGATGTAAAAGCAGAGCTAGATGCACACAACGTTGTGGTTTTGGGCGTAAGTATCGACCCAGTAAAACGCCTTGGTAAATTCATCGAACGCGATGAACTAAACTTCACGCTACTTTCAGACGAAGACCATGCGGTAGCTGACCAGTTTGGTGTGTGGGGCGAGAAGAAGTTCATGGGTAAAGTGTACGATGGTCTTCACCGTATTAGCTTCCTGATCAACGAAGACGGCGTGATTGAACACGTGTTCAACAAGTTCAAAACCAAAGATCACCACGAAGTGGTTGTGAACTACTTGAAAGAAAACGTGTAAGCATAGCTTTCATCCAAATACCAAAAAGCCCAGCAATCGCTGGGCTTTTTATTCGATTCGATTTCTATTCTTGTATCGGTTCGTTTTCTTCAGTACTTGGCAGTGCGTTCCATACCGCTTTCACTAGTGTCGCCAATGGAATTGCGAAGAAGACGCCCCAGAAGCCCCACAAACCACCGAAAACCAACACCGCAACGATAATCGCCACAGGGTGAAGGTTTACCGCTTCAGAGAACAATACAGGGACTAATACGTTACCATCTAGTGCCTGAATGATGCCGTAAGCGACCAATAACCAGTAGAACTGTGGTGTTAAGCCCCATTGGAACAAACCAACAATCGCGACAGGCACCGTCACTGCAGCAGCACCGATGTACGGGATTAGCACTGACAAACCCACCGCTACAGCAAGCAATGCAGAGTAGCGCAGGTCAAGAATCGCGAACGTCACGTAACTTACGCCACCCACGATCAGGATTTCTAACACTTTACCGCGAATGTAGTTCGAGATTTGCTCATTCATCTCGTGCCAAACTTTATTCGCTAGCTTACGGTTTTTCGGCAAAATGCCACTCGCCATACGCAGCATTTCTTCTTTGTCTTTGAGCAGGAAGAATACCAACAGTGGGACAAGAATAAGATAAACCGCCAGTGTCGCTAAGCTTACCAAAGATGCCAAAGAGCCTTTTACCACACTCTCACCCAGACCAATGGCTTGGTTTTTCGCGTTGGTAACAACGGTTTCTACGATCTCTAGGTTTGCCAGCTCAGGATAACGCTGTGGCAGTGTAGCAATGAACTTTTGTAACCCTGCATACATGTTCGGAATATCGTTTATTAAATTCCCCACCTGCGTCCAAATCGTTGGCACAAGACCAAAGACGGCAATCAGCATCAAACCGATAAAAATAAGAATGACGGTAATGACGGAGAAAGTACGCGGAATACCCAAACGGCACATTTGTGTCACTGGCCATTCAAGTAAGTATGCAAGAACGATCGCCACCAGCAATGGCGCAATCAAATGCCCGAAAAAGTAAATTGTGATAAAGCCGAACAGCAAGATCGCCACTAGGCTCACTGCATGTGGGTCTGAAAAGCGTCGCTTATACCAACGACTTACCATTTCAAGCATCTTATGAAGATTCCTTATTGAATACTGTCAACGTGAAGTGTTCCGGCGAAGTTTGGCAATCCACCGCATACCCTTGGTTAAGTAAATACTTCACGATATCGTGTTTAGAGCTTTTATCCACCACTTGAATGACAAGCTGATGATATTGCTGCGTTTCTCCCTGAAACACATCTGCAGCGTGACGCTTAGCAAGTAACAGTGCCATAGGGCAGCGTTGCTCGCGCAAATCGAGTAACATGGATTCCATTGTATTGCTCTGCACTTGTGATAGGGTTGTATTGTAACGGCTTTTTGAGCTGGTGCTAGTGATTTAAGCGTAGACGACAAAGACTTTATAATTCAAAATTTTAACATCTTGTAAGAAGTATCTACGAAACCAATCCGTTTATTTTCGGTCTTATAGCTAGCATATTCATCCCATAAGGATGACCATAATGCATGGTGGTCATGCTGAGAGGAACTCGGCACCCAACCCATGTTTCGGTATTTTGGAGAATCTTTAAACCGTATGTTAAAACGCACTCGCTCGCTAGTTTGTTTATGCCTTGCTGCTGCATTGAGTACACCGACACCTATTTACGCCAATAGCCTTGAGCTCCCTGATATTGGTACGGCAGCTGGAGGTACTCTGACGATAGATCAGGAGTTGATTTATGGCGACGCTTACATGCGTATGCTCAGAGCCAGCAGCCCTATTGTTAGCGATCCCGTCATTAATGAATATATTGACACACTTGGACACCGTTTGGTCGCCAATGCGAATGACGTAAAAACTCCGTTTCACTTCTTTATGATCCGTGACCGCAACATCAACGCATTCGCCTTCTTTGGTGGTTACGTTGCCCTGCACTCGGGTCTGTTTTTACACGCTCGTACTGAAAGTGAGCTTGCCTCTGTTGTGGCGCACGAAATTGCCCACGTCACACAGCGCCACCTTGCACGAAGCATGGAAGAACAAGCTCGTCGATCGCCAGCTACTATGGCAGCACTCGCTGGTGCATTGCTACTCGCCATTGCTTCTCCAGAAGCTGGGATGGCAGCCGTGACGGCAGCAACAGCCGGTAACATGCAGAGCCAAATCAACTACACCCGCTCAAACGAAAAAGAAGCCGACCGTTTTGGTATCGCGACACTGGCAAAAGCAGGCTTTGACGCACAAGCAATGCCACGTTTTTTTGGTCGCCTAGCGGATGAATATCGCTACGCCAGCAAGCCACCACCAATGCTGCTGACTCACCCATTACCAGAAGACCGTATTACCGATAGCCGAGCACGTGCCCGAGCTTATCCGCCAATGCGCATCATGCCGTCGATTGACTACCATTTGACGCGAGCTCGGATCGTTGCGCGTTACGCAGGTATCGATGGACAAGCGGCAATGGGTTGGTTTAATCGAACTCAAAAGAAAGCCTCTCCAGAGATCATCCCGTCTTTTGATTACGGTCGAGCGCTCGTTCACCTAGACAACAAACGTTTGAGTGAAGCTGAGCCACTGCTGAAAAAGCTGCTGCAACAAGACCCTGGCAACCCATTCTATTTGGATGCCATGACCGACTTGTACATCGCACAGAAGAAGCCACAAAAAGCGGTTGATATGCTGAGCAGTGCGCTGAAACGCAACCCGCAAAACAAAGTGCTGTCCATCAACTACGCTAACGCTTTGCTAGAAGCGAATAAGAATGAAGAAGCCGTGCGCATTCTTCAACGTTACACACACGATAACCCAGAAGATACCAACGGCTGGCACCTTCTATCAAAAGGTAACCACGCACTGGGTCGCAATGACGAAGAACTCGCCGCTCGCGCAGAAATTTTAGCGCTGCGTGCAGGATGGAATAAAGCCATTCAATATTATTCTGAAGCAAGTAAAATTGCGGAACTGGGCAGCTTAAAACAAGCACGATACGACGCTCGTATCGACCAGTTAATGATCCAAAGAGATCGATTCATGGCATTACAATAACGAAATGGAGAAAACCATGTCAGTCGTGATTTATCACAACCCTCGTTGCTCAAAGAGCCGTCAAACTCTAGAACTGCTAGAGCAAAACGGTGTTACACCAGAAGTCGTTAAGTACCTTGATACACCACTTAATGTGGAACAACTCAAAGCACTTTTCGCTCAACTTGGTTTCTCTTCTGTACGCGAAATGATGCGTACAAAAGAAGACATCTACAAAGAGCTTGCTCTGGGTGAAGCGTCAGTGACAGACGAGCAACTGTTCGAAGCAATGGCACAAAACCCTAAACTGTTCGAGCGCCCTGTTGTGGTTGCCAACGGCAAAGCGAAAATTGGTCGTCCGCCAGAGCAAGTACTGGAAATTCTATAAATGGATTGCCAGATCCTCATTTTGTATTTCAGCCGTCATGGCTCGACAAAACAGCTGGCAAGACAAATAGCAAGAGGGGTCGAATCGACTCCTCATTGCGAAGCGATTTTGCGTACAGTTGAAGAATTGTCACCTCACTCACATACCCCTTCCGATCCAATTGTTACTCTAGATGAGTTGAAGCAGTGTGATGGCCTCGCGTTTGGCAGCCCAGTATGGTTTGGCAACATGGCAGCACCGCTTAAGCACTTTTGGGATCAAACCACACCTTTGTGGGTGAACGGCGATCTTATCGATAAGCCAGCTTGTGTGTTTACCTCATCGTCCTCAATGCACGGAGGTCAAGAAACCACGCTACAGAGCATGATGACCCCACTTCTGCATCACGGCATGATGGTGTTAGGAATCCCTTACTCAGAGCC
Organism: Vibrio sp. M260121; assembly: GCF_036533715.1. NCBI lineage: Bacteria > Pseudomonadati > Pseudomonadota > Gammaproteobacteria > Vibrionales > Vibrionaceae > Vibrio > Vibrio sp. M260121. Next base: position 21,050 of record NZ_JATABF010000028.1, read on the forward strand.
AGAACTGCATACCACCCAATCCGGTGGGACCCCATACGGGGCAAGCAGTGTAGGACAAGAACCAAGTCTTACGGCAGAAGAGATTCGTCTCGCACAACAATTAGGAAAACGACTGGCGACCGCAGCGAAAAAGCTCAAAGGAAGTCAGTAAGCTCAAGGATAAGAAATCGATGTCTGACATTATTGACCAACCACCTCTAAGCACCCGAACCCAAACCTATCGCTACATGGCACTGTTCGGCAATTTGGCATTGTTAGCTTGGGTCGCGATTTGGCAATTAGCGCTTTCCCCTCACCCGCACCTAAGCAGTACCACGCTGGCTATCGCATGGTGTATCCCGCTACTTTTACCATTGCCAGGCATTCTTGCAGGTAAGCCATACACGCACGCATGGGCAAACTTCGTCTTGATGCTGTACTTCTTACACGCCCTGACAATTTTGTATATCGATGGTGGTGAGCGTTGGTTAGCGGCTGTGGAACTACTCCTTACTTCACTCGGCTTTGCAGGTAACATCTTGTTTGCACGAGCGCGTGGTAAAGAGTTGGGGTTGAAGCTAAAACGTCTATCTCAAGTAGAGAAAGAAGAGAAAGCTAAATTCAATAAATAGCAGTTTCAATAAATAACCAGCCCAATACGTATTTGGATAATGAAGCCTCCAGTGCTCTCATTCCCAGCAAGAAATACCAAATAAAAAAGAGTCGCACTTGGCGACTCTTTTTTTGTTCAGCTTGTTGCTAGCTAGGCCTAATGCTTAGTTTAGGTCTTCAACCACATCCGTTTCGAGCACTGGCGCAATCTCTGAGTTTTCTTCAGGCTCGACAGGCGTGCGAACTGGCGCATTCCACTTGTAGATCAAGTCGTACTGCTCTGGTGCAGGCTTCACTACGACAGGCTGTTCTGGTTGCGCTGTATCTGTATTTAGATCGACCACTTCCGCTGCTTGAGCATCTTCTGTCGTTGCTGGCAATTGCGTTGGCTGTGCAGGCTCTTCAGGTAACTGGGCCGGCACAACTTCTTCCATACCAGCCATTGGGTCTTCCGTTACTTCTAAAGAACGAATAGAAGAGACTTCTTGCTCAAACGCTTGTTGAGAAGCCAATAGATGGATAGTTAAGGTGACTTGATTGCCTTGAATACGCTTAATTTCAGCACCAGCAACCGAGCTCAACTTTGTTAGTGAGTTTTCTAGCTCGAAGAAATCCATAGCAGAGGAAACGCTAAGCACTTTCACATCAATCGCTTCTGATGATTTGCTCGAAACGACGACAGCGCTCTTCTTCGCATAGTAATCGGCAATGCCACCAACCATTGCAGGAATCGCATTTGCGCCAGATGCCGAGCCACTGCGTGGAGATTGTTTGGACTCAGAAAGCTGAGCTGGAGATTGGTCGTACAGTGTCCAACGAATCTTATCGCCTTGAACACGAACAATCAGTACCGCATCCACTGGGTAACGTTGGCTCGCTTGGCTGATTGGGTCAACAAAGTCACCCCATAGATCAGAAACGTTCACGCCTGTTACATCATCGAAATCACCCACTGGCATCGTGATTGGCAGGCCACGTGCTTGTGCGGCATCACGAAGCGTCGCTGCACTCGTTGAATCTGAATGCTCCCATGTAATCGTACGATCGTAGCCTTGCTCTTCTACCATCCAAACCAGAATGTTCGCACGGTTTGGTGACCAAAGAGGAAGCTGAGCTTGCGTTAGTAGTGAGCGGATCTGGCCACTGTTAAACAGCATTTTTAAGCTGCTTTGACCATCCATTTGGCCATAGCCAAGTTGTGAAATATAGCGAGAACTTGAACCCACTGCTTTCTTAATTACTGGGTTGCTAAGGGAAGATTGGCTGCCTGTCGCACGCACAATCACATCTTGCATACCTTGTTGACGCGCGAGTTCTTCGCCGTCTTTTTGCTCACCGTCGATCGCCACTTCGGCACGATAGATATCTACCTGAGTTAATGCATAAACTGGCAGAGACAACCAACCTATCAATAAGAGAGCTAAATAGCGCATAGTTTTCATAATCCTCTGAACAAGAACACGCATGATAAGCAACTATCAAACCTTGAGCAAGAAGAGTACTGAGTGAATTGTCTGTATTCTGACCAACTTAAAAGGCCCGCATGAAACTAAACATTCGCTGACCTTATAAATCCACACAAAAGTTTGATCTAGGCAACATTGCAATCGATTGCCAGATGATAAGATTCGCCGGATTTGTCTGCGTATCTTTGAATAGGGAATTATTATGAAAAATGCGTTACAAGGCGCTCAGATGCTCTTTGTCGCTTTTGGTGCTCTCGTACTTGTGCCACTTCTGACTGGCCTTGACCCAAACGTTGCTTTGTTTGGTGCTGGGGTCGGTACTCTTCTTTTCCAACTGATTACTAAACGTTCTGTTCCAATCTTCCTTGCCTCTTCTTTCGCGTTTATTGCTCCTATCATGTTCGGTATCCAAACTTGGGGTATCGGTGCAACCATGGGTGGCTTGATGGCTGCTGGTTTGGTGTACGTTGGCCTTGGTGCGATGATCAAAGTGCGCGGCGTTGGATTCATCCATAAAATTCTTCCGCCTGTCGTTGTTGGCCCAGTAATCATGGTGATTGGTCTTGGCTTAGCACCAACGGCTGTAAACATGGCGGTAGGTAAATCAGGTGACGGTGCAATTCAATTAGTGAACGGCGACGCAGCGATTATCATCTCCGCAGTGTCACTGCTAACGACGATTGCATTGAGCGTATTCGCGAAAGGCTTCCTAAAACTGGTTCCTATCGTTGGCGGTATCTTGGCAGGCTACACTGTGTCTCTATTCTACGGCGTGGTGGATTTCACTCCGGTTGCTCAAGCGGCTTGGCTAGCAATGCCAAACTTCACCGCGCCTGAATTCAACATCAACGCTATTTTATTCATGATCCCTGTGGCTATCGCTCCGGCAGTTGAACACGTAGGTGACATGCTAGCGATTTCTAACGTAACGGGTAAAAACTATCTGAAGAAGCCAGGTCTTCACCGCACTATCGCGGGTGACGGGGTAGCAACAATTGCTGCTTCTATGGTTGGCGCGCCACCAAACACGACTTACAGTGAAGTAACCGGTGCGGTTATGCTAACTAAGGCATTCAACCCAGTGATCATGACATGGGCCGCTATCACAGCCATCGTACTTGCGCTGGTTGGAAAGCTAGGTGCGACTCTACAAACGATTCCAGTTCCAGTTATGGGCGGCATCATGATTCTACTGTTCGGCTCTATCGCAACAGTTGGCCTGAACACACTGATCAAGAACCATGTTGACCTTCACAAATCACGTAACCTAGTGATCGTAGCAGTAACGCTAGTGTTTGGTATCGGCGGCATGGCTTTCGGTATTGGCGAGTTCAGCCTACAAGGTGTGAGCCTATGTGGTATCGTGGCTATCATTCTTAACCTAGTGCTACCACACGACCTTGGTGAAAATCACGTGGTGGATAACGCACAAATGGAAGAAGAGAACGCGAAGTAATTTGTAGTGCGGCTTAATCGATTTAAGTCGCCCTTCCTGCCCTCGTAACTCGCTTCTATCTATATAACAGATACAAAAAAGGCTTGGTTTTCACCAAGCCTTTGTTTTTTCAATTCAGTAATAATCTAGCATCAAGCCCGAATTATTTAGTACCGAAGATCTTGTCACCTGCGTCACCAAGACCAGGAACGATGTAGCCTTTGTCGTTTAGCTTCTCATCGATTGCTGCTGTGTATAGCTCAACGTCTGGGTGAGCTTTTTCTAGCGCTTCGATACCTTCAGGAGCCGCTACAAGAACAAGCACTTTGATTGCCTGACAACCTTTCTCTTTTAGAAGATCGATTGTTGCGATCATAGAACCGCCCGTTGCAAGCATTGGGTCAACAACTAGAGCGATACGCTCGTCGATGTTAGAAGCAAGCTTGTTGAAGTAAGGTACTGGCTCAAGTGTTTCTTCGTCACGGTAGATACCAACAACACTGATACGTGCACTTGGCATGTGCTCAAGTACGCCGTCCATCATGCCAAGACCAGCACGTAGGATTGGCACAACTGTCACTTTCTTACCTTTGATTTGGTCAACTTCTACAGGACCGTTCCAACCTTCAATGGTTACTTTTTCTGTTTCAAAGTCTGCTGTCGCTTCGTAAGTAAGTAGGCTACCGACTTCTGTCGCTAACTCACGAAAACGCTTCGTGCTGATGTCACCTTCTCGCATTAGACCAATTTTGTGTTTTACTAGAGGGTGTTTAACTTCAACAACTTTCATTTCCATCTCCGGCTTTTTTGGCAATATTTAAACAAACCTTCAGATTATACATGATTTTTGCAGGGATATCAGGATAGATCACTAAAGAAAAAAACCGACGCAAACGTTTGCTATCTGTATTTAACCACTGGTAGAATAGCGCCGTTTTCATATCCAACTTAAAAACCGAGGACTTCCCTGTGAGTGGTAACAACTCTTCTCTTAGCTATAAAGACGCTGGTGTAGATATTGATGCAGGCAACGCGCTTGTAGATCGTATTAAAGGTGCGGTTAAGCGTACTCGTCGCCCTGAAGTGATGGGTGGTATCGGTGGTTTTGGCGCACTGTGTGAATTACCGACTAAATACAAACAACCTGTACTGGTTTCTGGTACTGACGGTGTAGGTACAAAACTTCGTCTAGCACTGGATATGAACAAGCACGACACCATCGGTGTAGACCTAGTAGCGATGTGTGTAAACGACCTAATCGTGCAAGGTGCTGAGCCGCTATTCTTCCTAGATTACTACGCAACTGGCAAGCTAGACGTAGACACTGCAGCAGACGTGGTTTCTGGCATTGCTGATGGCTGTGTTCAAGCAGGCTGTGCACTTATCGGTGGTGAAACTGCTGAAATGCCGGGCATGTACGAAGGCGAAGACTACGACGTTGCTGGCTTCTGTGTTGGCGTAGTAGAAAAAGAAGACGTGATTGACGGCACGAAAGTAGCAGCAGGCGACGCACTAATCGCTGTTGGCTCAAGCGGTCCACACTCAAATGGTTACTCACTTATCCGTAAGATCTTAGAAGTATCTGGCGCAGATAAGAACGAAGAGCTAGCAGGTCGCACTATCGGTGAACACCTACTAGAACCAACTAAGATTTACATCAAATCAGCACTTAAGATGATTGAGAAGCACGACATCCACGCGATCTCTCACATCACTGGTGGTGGTTTCTGGGAAAACATCCCACGCGTACTGCCTGAAGGCACAAAAGCCGTTATCGATGGTAGCAGCTGGGAATGGCCAATCATCTTCAAATGGTTACAAGAGAAAGGCAACGTTGAAACGCACGAAATGTACCGTACGTTCAACTGTGGTGTTGGTCTAGTCGTTGCACTACCAAAAGACCAAGCAGACGCAGCAGTTGCTCTTCTTAAAGAAGAAGGCGAAAACGCATGGGTGATTGGTGAAATCGCTCAAGCAGAAGCAAACGAAGAGCAAGTTGAAATCCAATAACTTGCGAATCAAGCTCAAAAAATAAAAAGAATGAGGACGCTATGTCCTCATTCTGCTATCTGGAACATCGAAAACCATTCTAATAGTAGGTAATTTAGTGATTACGCACGTCAAACCTACAGTATCAAGGCAGTCTCAATATCATGAAAAACATAGTGGTCCTCATTTCGGGTAACGGCAGTAACCTACAAGCAATACTTGAAGCCTGTGAAGCCAACATGCCAAACGCACAAGTGGCAGCGGTTTTTTCTAACAAAGCTGATGCCTACGGTTTGGAGCGTGCAAAACAGTTTGATGTGAATGGTCACTTTGTCGATCCTAAAGCATTTGAGTCTCGTGAAGACTTTGATGCCGAACTGATGAAGCAAATTGATGAATACCAACCAGATGTGATTGTACTGGCGGGCTACATGCGTATTCTCAGCAGTGCGTTTGTTTCCCATTATCTGGGTAAGATGATCAACATCCACCCTTCTCTATTGCCTAAGTATCCGGGTTTACACACCCACCAGCGTGCTATTGATGCCGGAGACAAAGAGCACGGCACCAGCGTTCACTTTGTCACAGAAGAATTAGACGGCGGTCCTGTTGTGCTGCAAGCTAAAGTACCGGTATTTGAAGACGATGATGCCGACGCACTCGCCGCACGCGTTCAGACTCAAGAGCACAACATCTACCCAATGGTGACTAAGTGGTTAGTCGACGGGCGATTATCGATGACCGAGGGCAAAGCGTATCTCGATGGTTTTGAGCTAGGTGCGCACGGCTACGCAGCCGAGTAACTCTTAATTCCAAACACCAAACGCAAAAAGGCAGCCATCAAGCTGCCTTTTGTTTTATTCGAATGTTTTACTGCGAGAAAACCATCACTCCAACGGTTCGGTCGGCGCTTGATTACCCGGTTTCGGCGCGGCAAACGGAACATCCGCTAACGCTTCAGCGTTATTCAGCACCAATTCACCAACATGGAACAAACCGTACTCGCCCGGCTTCATGCGATGCCATGTTTCATTGCCAGTAAGCGGTTGAGTTGCAATCACAGAAACCACATCGTTTGGCGTTGTCTCTTCTTGGAAGTTGATTTCTACATCTTCATCCAACAGCGCAGCCTTACCAAATGGAGCACGACGCGTGATCCAGTACAAGTGGTTGGTACAGTAAGTCATCACAAACTCACCATCGCTGAGCAGCATGTTAAACACGCCCTTCTCTTTCAGTTTGTCGCAGCACTTTGCAACATAGATAAAGACCGCTTCCATATCCTGAGGAGGTTCAGGAAACTTATCTTCCATCTGCTTTAAGAGCCAGCAAAACGCCATTTCACTGTCCGTTTGACCCACCGGACGATGACGCCCTGTGTGCAAATCTTGGTAATCGGTCAGTTGACCATTGTGTGCAAATGTCCAGTAACGCCCCCAAAGCTCACGCGTAAACGGATGGGTGTTTTCGAGATTCACACCACCTCGGTTAGCTTGACGAATATGGCTCACTACAGCACGACTTTTGATCGGGTAGTTTTGCACCAATTCAGCAATCTGAGAGTCACAACTTGGGTTGGGATCTTTGAAAGTACGGAACCCCTTTCCTTCATAGAAAGTGATCCCCCAACCATCACGATGCGGGCCAGTGCGACCACCGCGCTGCATCAAGCCTGTAAAACTGAAACAAATATCTGTAGGAACATTTGCGCTCATGCCGAGCAATTCACACATGGTTTAACGAACTCCTTACCTTAAAACACAACTAAGCCAGTATTCGGCTTAGTTGTAAATCTTATTCCATCTCTTTTTCGATCAACTGAATGATGATGTGAATGATCTTAATGTGCACTTCTTGGATACGGTCTGCGTAGCCAAAGTGTGGTACGCGGATCTCGATGTCTGCAAGACCTGCCATTTTACCGCCATCTTTGCCCGTTAACGCGATCGTCTTCATGCCTTTCGCTTGTGCCGCTTCAATCGCTTTCAAGATGTTGCCTGAGTTGCCAGAAGTCGACAAACCAAACAGAACGTCACCTTTGCGACCTACTGCTTCTACGTAACGAGAGAATACGAAATCGTAACCAAAGTCGTTACTTACACAAGAAAGGTGGCTTGGATCTGAAATAGCAATACCAGCGTAACCTGGGCGGTTTTCACGGTAACGACCTGTTAGCTCTTCTGCAAAGTGCATAGAGTCACAGTGAGAACCACCGTTACCGCACGACAACACTTTACCATCTTGCTTGAATGAGTCAGCAATCATTTTCGCTGCCGCTTCGATTTGCGCGATGTTGTGGTCATCACTTAAAAACTTATTCAGAACTTCAGCAGCTTCGTTTAATTCACTTCTAATCAGATCTTGGTACATAAGACGTTCTCTTTATTATCTCGGCCACAGCAGTGAGGTTGAGCCTCTCGCTTGGCAAATTGTTCTGATGTGAAATTCACACCGGACAGTTCATTACTCTGAGTTTACCCACAAACGAGAATTAGTGTCGATAGCGAAGCAACAGATTTGGATTTATCACGGTAATAAACTTGTTAACTTGCTTACGAAATCATCACCCAACTCTCAACTTTAGAATTTTAACTCTACTTAGATCACTTTTTGCCCAATCTCAGAATTTACATTTATTTAATATTTTGATTACACTTACAGTACTGGTTAGACCTCTTACCAAAATACAGACGTACAACATAATTAAAGTCTGAAAAGGAAAAAACATATGGACATCTTGCTCTCAATCGTAGCGATGACAGTTGTATTAGGCATTACGCTTTACCACAGAATGTCACTCGTGAAATCCGTCAGCTTGCTAACTGCTGCCATGCTAGCACTGACAATCGCAGGCTCAGTTGGCTTTATTGGCTGGGCACTTTACGTTCTTGCCGTTGCAGTGTTCGCGGTTTCTGGCATTCGCCAATCCCTCATTAGCCGCAAAGCACTGGTGATGTTTAAGAAAGTCCTGCCTGCTATGTCTCAAACCGAGAAAGAAGCATTGGACGCAGGTACAGTGTGGTGGGAAGCCGAGCTATTCAAAGGCAAACCTGAATGGCAAAAACTTCACGCAATTAAAGCGCCTAAGCTGAGCAAAGAAGAGCAAGCCTTCCTAGATGGCCCAGTAAACGAAGTGTGTGCCATGGTGAGTGATTTCCAAGTAACACACGAATTGGCCGATCTACCACCAGAAGTATGGCAATACCTGAAAGACAACAAATTCTTCGCCATGATCATCAAGAAGAAATACGGTGGCCTAGAATTCTCAGCGTACGCGCAATCTTTGGTACTGCAAAAACTGACTGGTGTTTCTGGCGTACTGTCGTCAACCGTTGGTGTACCTAACTCATTAGGCCCAGGTGAGCTATTGCAACACTACGGTACTGAAGAACAAAAAGATTACTACCTACCTCGCCTAGCAGAAGGTAAAGAGATCCCATGTTTCGCACTGACTAGCCCAGAAGCAGGTTCAGATGCGGGTTCTATTCCAGATTACGGCGTGGTATGTAAAGGCGAATGGCAAGGTGAAGAAGTCCTTGGTATGCGTCTTACATGGAACAAGCGTTACATCACTCTAGCACCTGTCGCAACGGTTCTTGGTCTTGCATTCAAACTGCGCGACCCAGAAGGCCTGCTTGGCGATCAAGAAGATCTTGGTATCACTTGTGCTCTAATCCCAACTGACCTTAAAGGCGTTGAGATCGGTAACCGTCACTTCCCGCTTAACGTACCATTCCAAAACGGTCCAACTCGCGGTAAAGACATCTTCGTACCGATGGACTTCATCATCGGTGGTGAAAAAATGGCAGGCCAAGGCTGGCGTATGCTGGTTGAGTGTCTATCGGTTGGTCGTGGTATCACGCTACCTTCAAACTCAACAGGCGGCATCAAAACAGCGGCTATGGCAACAGGCGCTTACTCACGCATTCGTCGTCAGTTCAAACAACCTATCGGCCACATGGAAGGTGTGGAAGAGCCATTAGCACGTCTAGGTGGTAACGCCTACGTAATGGATGCAGCGAGCAACTTAACCGTGGCAGGTATCGACCTAGGTGAAAAACCTTCGGTTATCTCGGCTATCGTGAAGTACCACTGTACGCATCGTGGCCAACAAAGCATCATCGACGCAATGGATATCGTAGGCGGTAAGGGGATCTGTATGGGCCCTTCTAACTTCCTAGCGCGTGGTTACCAAGGTGCACCAATCGCGGTAACGGTAGAAGGTGCGAACATCCTAACTCGCTCAATGATCATCTTCGGTCAGGGCGCGATTCGTTGTCACCCTTACGTTCTTGAAGAGATGAACGCAGCATATTCTGACGCGGGCGATGCCGTTGAGAAGTTCGACAAAGCACTAGCGGGTCACGTGAGCTTCACCATGAGTAACCTCGTTCGCAGTATTTGGTTTGGTCTAAGTGACGGTCTAGGTTCTTCATCACCAACCAAAGACGCGACCAAGCGTTACTACCAACAATTGAACCGCTACAGTGCAAACCTTGCTCTGTTATCGGATATCTCAATGGCGGTACTGGGTGGTTCGTTGAAACGTAAAGAGCGTTTGTCAGCACGTCTTGGCGACATTCTAAGCCAACTATACCTTGGCTCTGCTACGCTAAAACGCTTCGAGCAAGATGGTCGTCCTGTTGAAGATTTGCCACTAGTACACTGGGGCTTGCAAGACAGCTTGAAGCAAACTGAAGCGGCGATTGATGAGTTCCTAGCGAACTTCCCAAACAAAGTGATTGGTCGTGCACTGCGCGTGTTAATCATGCCATTCGGTCGTGTACGCAAAGCGCCAAGTGATAAGCTAGACAGCAAAGTCGCTCGTATTCTACAAACGCCAAGTGCAACACGTTCACGTATTGGTCGAGGTCAGTACCTAGAACCAACAGAACACAACGCAGCAGGTAAGATTGAGCTGGCACTGTCTGTGATTCTTCAAGCTGAGCCTGTGTTTGACAAGGTATGTAAAGCGCAAGGTAAACGCCGTCCATTCCTACGTCTGGATATGATTGCTCAAGAAGGTCTAGAGCAAGGCGTGATTACTCAAGAAGAAGCTGATTTGCTGAGAGAAGCGGAGCAACACCGCCTAGACACCATCAACGTAGACGATTTTGAGCCAGAGCTATTGGCCGCAAAGCCGCTTTACCCTCAGATGGAAAACGTCGCTTGAGCGAATGATCGCTTAGACGATAAGTAGGAAAGCAAAACGGGAGCCGAGGCTCCCGTTTTTTATTGAATCTCTGCTAAGCACAACACGGTGTTAGCAAAGAAGCGTTTATTGTTCGTTATTGTCTTCAACGATAAACGACTGTTCAATTCTGCGCAGTTCTTCCTGCTCTTTCAGCTTAAGTTCTTCTTGAAGTGTCGCTTTGCGTTCGTTCAATGCTTTCTTCTCTGACTTGGTCAGGAACTTCACCGCTTTTTTGTTCGCCAATGCGTACGCAACGACATCTTCACCTTTTTCACGGCGTTCACTCACGCGTTGAGAGAAACGTTCGTTGTCACGTGCTTTACGTTCAGCTGAAGTTAATTTGCTCATTTTTGTGCCTTTAATAAGAATACAGCAGCCCAATTGCTGCCCTCAGGTAAACAAATGAGAAGTCATTCATATAGCTGATGGCGTGAGTCTAACATAGATACGTAAAGGAACAGCAAAGTGATTGTGTGTGCGTACTAGAACCTACTGCCGAGCACTCTGTGGAGGGTGAAGGAACAAACGCCCCAGCGTGCTAACAATAGATTCTTAGTCTCGCTGGGGCTCGCTAGAATGACGGTTTACTTTGAATTATCAGGTTACTACACGCACAGTGTTTCTAGATTTCCGTCATTCTGAACAGTGAGGAACGAACGTGATTCAGAATCTACTTACCAAGAGAGCTTAACTAGGCAGATAAGAGATCCGACTTGGAAAAACATCCGCCAAACACTCTTACTCCGTAATAGATGTACGTCGCTCTAAAGTTCGACATACCATGTTCAAGACATATTTGACGCAGAAGCCTATCCGCTTGCTCTCGACTGCTTTGCGGCAATATTTCCTCCCTCATGAGCTGATACAACGCGTCATGCACCAAAGACGCTTTGAGGATGTTCTTGGTATCAATCGCCGGGCCACTCGCTCCATCCCATGAGTAACCTTTCTTAATCGTCAGCACCCCTTGCTCAGATAGACTCAGAAACGGGCTATCGAAAGGCTGTGCGAGGGTGATACCGGTTTCAATCTGTTCTTCGGAATGAAGGTTGTATTTGTATGCCTGACGTTTTTTGTACTTCATAAGAGACCTCCTAGTCACCTAGCTTCTTTGAGATTTGGAGCTTAAAGCTTTCACACACTCAAATCAGCTTTAACCCACTTAGTGAATATCACGAATGATTTTGCAAATCGAACCGATATTCATAACCTTCGCCAAGAGTGTCACAAAATTAGATGCGTCATAGAAAGTAAAACGGAGCCAATCGGCTCCGTTCTATAATCTAAATTCTGCGCCCTACTTCTTAGGCACTTCCAACTGCATCTCTGGCATGGCTTGGCGTTTGGCTTTGAGCTTGCTCCAGATAATCCAGAATAGAATCACCAGAATCAATGCAATCACGTTGCCGATGGCAATGATGATCATGCTGCGCTTACGTTCGGCTTCACGTTCGGCGATGATGCGTTTTTCCATTTCGATGCGGCGTTGCTCGGCGATCTCCGCTTCTTTCGCTAAGCGCGCAGCTTCAAGATCCACTTCATCAACGACGCTAAATGACTGTTCTTTGATTGGGAAGACTAATGAGCGCTTGGTTGCTAGGTCTGTGGCAAAGACTTCACCATGCCATGAGTACTTACCTAACTCTGGATCGTTATCCATATTAAGCGTGGTTTTGGTGCCGTCAGCAGACACTTGACCTTGGCTGTAGCTGATGAAACCGTCTGGTGCTTCTTGCTCTACATTCACCGCAATGGATCCCGGCGTGATCATACCTTGCTCACCACTGACCACCAACTGGTGTGGTTGGTCTGCATGACGTGCTTGAATAAAGGTGCGTGTGATTGGCGATGGGTACACCAGTACCACTTGTTCCTGTGCTCGCAAAAATACGCCATTGCCCGACGTAATACGTGCACGGTATTTACCCGGCTCGATATCAATTGGCAGTTGAACGGTAAACACACCGTCGCCAGCTTTTTCATCTAGCCCACGGCCATCATCAGCAAACTCGCCAATCACCATAGGTACGGGACGCGCTTCTTTGATCAGTTCGTCTTCGTTTTCTACAAACTTAGTGAAGGTGACGCGCAGATTTACGCGGTCTAGGAAGTCACGCAGTACGAGCGGCTTATCGTCTGAAGTCAAACGTGCGGTGAACTTGAGGGCTTCATTCTGATAAAGGCGATTTGGGAACACATCAGTGCTGAGCTTTAAGTGTGAGATCAGACGAATGTTGTTTTTCGGGGTGACTTTTCCGACAGCCTGCCACGGACCTGGCATGGGTTTATCTATCGAAATAATATCGAGGGAAGATTCTTGATACCAACGAACGTTGTCGTAGGTGCCCCAAGCGTAATACTTTTTACCGTCAGGGCGGACAAGGACGACAGGCTGAGAGCTCTGTTCACGATAAACCAAAAAAGTAATCTGTTCGATAGTGGGATCGACACGAAAGCGGTTATCTAACAAAGACATGGCGGACTCGCTCGCGGCAAACGCGAAACAACTCCAGAACGCTAAAATAGCGACTGACAAAGCCCTCAACATAGTCTCTCCTATTTACTACCAAATACTGTCGTTCACCAGTTCGAGTCTTTTCTGGTGTGCTTCTACTTCATCGGCAGTTGCACGCAAAACCTTTAGCGCTTTTCTTCCTTCAACACGACGAATGCCTTCGGCTTCGCCATCTTTTTTATTGGCATTAAATTCTAGGCTTGTTTGACCACCCGTCATTAGGAGGTAAACGTCGGCTAGAATCTCCGCATCGAGCAATGCCCCGTGGAGAGTACGGTGTGAGTTATCAATGCCATAGCGTTCACACAATACGTCGAGGTTGTTTCGCTTGCCCGGGAAGATTTTCTTCGCCATGGCAAGGGTATCGGTCACCTTACAGTAATCATCCGTCTTACCGATGCTTGGATTGAGCATTTCAAACTCGTAATCCATGAAGCCGGTATCGAAGGGCGCGTTGTGGGCAACAAGCTCGGCGCCTTTAATGAAGTCTAGAAACTCTTGGTGTACGGCAGAGTATTCTGGCTTATCGACCAAGAATTCATCCGTAATACCGTGGACTCCAATCGCGTCTGGTTGGATTTCACGGTCAGGCTTTAAGTAAACGTGAAAGTGACGACCAGTCAGCTTACGGTTGATGATCTCCACGGCACCAATTTCGATGATGCGGTGACCCATGTAGTGCGGGCCGCCTTCTAGGTTCATACCCGTGGTTTCGGTATCGAGAACGACAATACGATTATGTTCAGAATTGCTGCTGGTATTCATAAGGTTATGTGTGTCAGACTATGCTTTATTAAATGTTTCGGCTAATAGTACCAAAAATATGACCAAACACGTTGAGATTTTCACTGACGGATCTTGTTTAGGCAATCCAGGCCCTGGCGGTTACGGCATTGTGCTGCGTTACAAACAAACGGAAAAGACCCTAGCGAAAGGCTACACGCTGACGACCAATAACCGCATGGAAATGTTGGCTGCAGTGGTGGCATTGCAAACGCTAAAAGAGCCATGCCAAGTGACGTTAACAACGGATAGCCAGTACGTGCGCCAAGGCATTACGCAATGGATTCATAACTGGAAAAAACGTGGCTGGAAAACGGCAGATAAGAAGCCAGTGAAAAATGCCGATTTATGGCAAGCATTGGATAAAGAAACCGCTCGCCATAAAGTAGATTGGCATTGGGTTAAGGGCCACGCAGGCCATCGTGAGAATGAAATCTGTGATGAGCTAGCGCGCACAGCCGCAGAGAACCCAACCGAAGAAGATACGGGTTACCAAGCATCTTAGTTTTTACTGCTTGAGACCTTTTTCACAGCACTGCCCTCTCTGTTCATCACGCCAAGTGGTGTTAGCTTTCTCTTTAAGCGCCAATGCGGCTTGATAGGCTTGAGAGGGTACGTTCGTTTACGAGCCACGATATAGTACAAGCTCCCCGCCGGTGATGCCCAATCACCCAAACTGTTCTCTAACCACGTCCACATGGTTTTGTAACGCGTCATTGGAAACAGCGCATAGCGATCGCAGTGAATCACTTGGTAGTTCAATACCCCTAACCAATCTTTAATCCGGTTCACCGTGAACATGCGACCACTCCATGGCAAATTATTTCTTCGCCAAGGCAATAAACTCGCTAACCCAGTGAGACTGATCGGATTGAACCCCGTAATAATAAGATAACCATCATCCATCATGACGCGATCAACTTCGCGCAGCAGTCGATGGGGATCACTTGCATAGTCAAGCTGATGAGCAAGCACCACAACATCAAAGCTTTTTTCTAAAAAGGGTAATTCGTAACCATCTGCGATGACATTATGCAACGGGTTCTGGATATCTACGTTGACTTGGTGTTGAATGTTACAACTACAGCTGGTTAGCTCACAGCTCAAGCCACCCAATTTCAACATGTGGTAACCGAACAGCTTCGGACACCACTCATCGAGTCGGGTTTGGATTGACTCAAGTACCCACGGCCCATTGTTCATGTCTGACCAAGTCGACGGGTGCTGTAAAGTTTTGTTGCTGAGTGCTGGTTTCATTAACCACCTGACTATATAAAGGGTGACGGAGAACGAATCGTGTTAGAGATCAAAAGCATACCCGCATTTAATGATAATTACATCTGGCTGATACAAAATAGCGACAAGCGATGTGCCGTGGTCGATCCGGGCGATGCTAAGCCAGTGTTAGAATATTTGCAGGCTAACGAGTTAACTTTAGAAGCGATCTTAATTACGCACCACCACAACGATCACATTGGTGGCGTTCCAGATTTAGTTCATGCTTTTCCTCATGTTTCTGTTGTTGGGCCAAAAGCGGAACCTATCCCAACATTGACCAATGCCATGGAAGAAGGCGATAAGCTTGAGCTTTTCGGAGAAATCTTCATGGTGCTAGGTTTGCCGGGTCACACGCTTGGTCACATCGGCTACGCTGGTGACGGTAAGTTGTTCTGTGGTGATGTGCTGTTCTCTGCAGGTTGCGGTCGTATTTTTGAAGGCACACCAGAGCAAATGTTCGAGTCACTAAGCAAAATTATGAAGCTCCCAGAAGAGACCGACGTGTTCTGCGCGCACGAATACACCGCAAGTAACGTAGCCTTTGCCCTAGCGGTTGAGCCAGACAATGAGCACTTACGTCAGTACCGTGATGACGTAAACCGACTACGCGGATTAAACATTCCAACTATTCCTACCACGCTTCGCAAAGAGAAGTTAATCAACCCATTCCTGCGTGCAACCAACGCAGAGGTCATAAAATCTGTAACAAACCGTATCGAAAATAGCGACCCATGCTCGGTTTTTACAGCTTTACGTGAGTGGAAGAACGAATTTTAACCAATTTCTGCTTGTAACTTTGCTCGACGCAAGTATTATCGTGAGCTGATTTTCATAGAAGCGCCTCTGGCGCTTCTATTGCGTTTGGGGCTGATATAAAGCTGTTTGTATTTCACCCAATCGCATAAAAGTAGCGGCTTTCGCGCCCTACCCTTAGTTAGTGTTACAAGATGTCTATTATCTTGCGACTGCCACGCACCTTAGCTGCGCGACAGGCAGGAGAAGATAAACAGGCCCTAAATAGGCTGAATCCATGCGTTTAAAGTACAGTTGGGCGTTGGCGTTACTACTTTCTGGCTGTCAATTGACACAGTCAGATTCAACAAACACACCAACACCAGAAACCAATAAGTCCGAGCAAGCGGTAAAACAAGACGCGGCTCAAGCGGACTCCGAGAAAAAGCAATCGATAGCGAAGAAACCTGCTAAAGAGACGCCGAAAACCCTTTCTCCTCAGGAACAAGAAGATGTATGGCGTCGTATCGGCATGCAGCTTGAAATGGACATCCCAGACAACAAGAAAGTCGCTTACTACCGTACATGGTATCTGAAGCACCCTAACCACCTGCGCACCGTTTCTGAGCGTGCACAGCCGTTTTTGTACATGATTACAAAACGCATTGAAGAACGTGGTCTTCCAATGGAATTAGCGCTTCTACCTATCGTAGAGAGCTCATTTGACCCATTCGCGTACTCACACGGTAGTGCGGCAGGTCTTTGGCAGTTCGTTCCTGGCACCGGCAAGATGATGGGCCTAGAGCAGAACTATTGGTACGACGGTCGTCGTGATGTGTATGCAGCGACGGATGCAGCACTTGATTACCTAGAGCAACAAAGCAAGCGCTTTGACGGTAACTGGGACCAAGCGATTGCTGCTTACAACAGTGGTGGCGGTCGTGTCTCAAGCGCGATTCGTAAGAACAAAAAGCTAGGTAAACCTACGGACTTCTTCTCTCTAGATCTTCCAAAAGAGACCAGCAGTTACGTTCCTAAGCTACTTGCACTTGCAGACATCATCGCGAACCAAGATAAGTACGGCATCGACATTCCACCGATCCCGAACAAACCTGTGCTTACGCAAGTCGATCCAAAAGAACAATTGGATCTCGCGATTGCGGCAGATTACGCAGGCATTGGTGTTAAAGAGCTGCAAGGTTACAACCCGGCTTACAACCAATGGTCGACAGCACCGAATGGCCCGCATCAGCTTCTTATTCCTATCGAGAAAAAGGATCAGTTTCTTGCTCAGGTGAAGAAGAACCGTGGTAAAGGCATGAAGGTCGCACGCTACAAAGTGAAGTCTGGTGACTCACTCAGCGTATTGGCTCAGAAGTACGGTACGACAACGAAAGTTATCCAACGTGCTAACGGCCTAAAAAACAACAATATTCGCGTTGGTCAGTACCTAATGATCCCAACGTCAACAAAAGACGATGCTAAGTACGCGCTTACTGCGGAAAATCGCCTTAACAAAACGCAATCTCGAGCTCGCGGTCAATTCAAACTGACTCACGTTGTGCAATCTGGCGAGAGCTTGTGGTCTATCGCAAAAGAGAACAAGGTTTCTCATAAGTCCCTGGCAAAATGGAACGGCATGGGACCAAAAGACACCTTGCGCGTTGGCCAAAAACTGGTGATCTGGAAAAACTCAGACAAAGGCGCAGTCATTCGCACAGTATTCTATGACGTGCGTTCTGGTGACACCATCAGCGGCATCGCGAGCAAGTTTAAGGTGAAGAGCAACGACATCGTGAAATGGAATTCTCTTCAAAAGCAGAAGTACCTGAAACCAGGTCAGAAGCTTAAGTTGTATGTTGACGTAACTAAGGTAAGTGTATGAACCCATCGAGTAACCCGCTTGTAATGTTGTTGGATATTTTTCGTTCTCCAACATCTTGCTTCTTGGCGCTGTATCAGCGTGGGGGCTGGGGATGGCAACCGTTCATCTTTTTGATGCTCAGTCCATTCCTATTCTGGGGTGCCTACTTCTCGAATGTGGATTTCACTTGGCTAAGTGAACAATTAACGGCTCAATTCCAACAGGTAGATCCTAAGCAGATTGAGCTGTTGGAGCCAAACACGCTGATGGCAAGTGCGATCATCAATGATGTGTTTAACCGCTTTGCAACTCTGCTGCTTTTGGCGCTGTGGTTCTTCCTAGCGACGAAAGCAAGCAAACAACAATACGGTTACTGGAAATGGTTTGCGGCGGCTTCTGCAATCTTATTCCCAGCGGTACTAGGCGACATCGCAAGCTATGCGAGCCTGTTACTGAAACACGGTCAGGTAATGACGTACGCGGCGGATTTAAACAGCCTAAATGGTTTGTTAAAACTGCCACTCACCAATGAATGGTCACATTTTGCTAGCTCATTACCGCTGCTTTTGCCTTGGTACATTGTACTTGGGTACGGTGTGGTTCTGACTTGGACAGAGTTTGAACGTGGACAGGCTCTTGTGATTTCGAGCCTGCCTTGGATTGCGTTTTACGTGATTTGGGCGTTGTACATCGTTATTGCTTAAGCCATTTAAGCGAGTTCATAAGAGCCCTTACTGGTCGTTAAGCGTAAACGACACCAATAATGGATTATGATCGGAAGCGTCGCTCTGCGGCGCTTTCGCGTTTTTGAGGGTCAGACCTCGGTAAAAGACGTGGTCGAGTGGTAATCCGGTAATAAACTGAGTGCGGTTATCTTGACTGAACTTCGCTTCTTGTAGGTCTGCCTTTTGGAGAGCCGTCTTCATTGCTTTAACGCGGTCCTCACTCCAGCTATTGAAATCTCCCGCAAACAAAATTGGGCCTTTGTGCTCTTTTAGAACTATTTCTAAACCAGACAACTGTGAAGTGTACTCTTCAGTTCCGACGGTAAAGTTAATCGCATGAATGTTTACCACAGCTAGAGTCTCGCCATTGCTAAGTTGATACTTGCTGTATAGAGCCGACTTTGGCAAACGCAGCCATGGCTCTTTAGTAGTGTATGCGCAAGCACGAATTGGCTCTTTCTGCGCAATACTGATTACCCCTGCACCACTTCCTAGTGCCTTAAACGCGCTTACTTGGTTGCTCATCCAATGGCCTTCCACCAGCCAGTTTTTAAACTCATCGGTCAAACTGGCTTCTTGTAAAAGCAACAGCTGTTTATTGGCAGAGAAAGCATCGAGCGCTTGTTGCCAGTTGTCTCTGTTTTGCTTATAGATGTTCCATACCAAAACGTTAAGCTCACCATTCTTATCAATCGCTTGTGGCTTATTAAACTCCATACAGCGGATATCTTGAGTAATGTTCGTCCCTGTTTGAGTAACAATCTGTGGTTGTTCTGGCACAGTAAAGATCACCTGAAAACTCACAAACCCAGCGATAATGAGAAAAACTAACGCAAAAGCTAAACGCTGATACATAGACCTACCTGAATGCAAAAATAAAATGGAATCAAAAATACGAGCAATAAAAAAGGAGCCATTCTCGGCTCCCTTTTAGCTTACTCAAATTTTCACCACATGCTGTAGTGAAATCTTATATCTATCTGGATAAAGATTAGATCGCGTCTTCGTCTTCTTCACCCGTACGGATACGTACTACGCGCTCTACGTCGGTTACGAAGATCTTACCGTCACCAATCTTACCAGTTTGCGCCGTTTCAATGATGGTTTCTACACACTTGTCTGCAACATCTTCTGTCACAACGATTTCTAGCTTCACTTTAGGAAGGAAATCCACCATGTACTCAGCACCGCGGTACAGTTCAGTGTGACCTTTCTGACGACCAAAGCCTTTCACTTCAGAGACGGTCATCCCTGTAATGCCTACTTCAGCCAATGCTTCTCGAACATCATCCAATTTGAATGGCTTGATAATCGCTTCAATCTTTTTCATGTTCATCCCTTAAGCTTCAATCGTTTGCGCATATTATCGGTTAGCGTCTCACAACATTCAATCCTTGTTGTCACCAAGCACCTGAAAATCCTGACACTGGTGGAATTTATTTGCGGATGAATGTAACAAAGTCGCGCAGTCAGCAATCCTGTATGCCCGAAACGAAAAAACCAGAGCACTGGCTCTGGCTTGGTCTAAATCTTTATCTGGGTTATACCCGCGCTTACTTCAAGCTTGCGTAGTATGCTGCTAAGTTTGCGATATCTTCGTCTGACAGTAGATTAGCTTGCGCTTGCATCACTGCGGCAAGGCCACCAGTGCGTTGACCCGCTTTGTACGCTTTGATTGAACTTACGATGTATTGCTCATTCTGACCTTTCAGGTTTGGGTAGCCAGGAATCACCGCGATACCATCCGCGCCATGACAAGCAGCACATACGCCTGCTTTTGCTTGCCCTGCGGCTACATCACCTGCCGCCAGAGCTTGCCCACTTAACATGGTTAGCGCCATCATTGCGCCCATGATTGTTTTCTTCATTGCTTCACCTAATCGATTCTTATTTAAGGATTTTTATATTTTATAATCGACATTGTGGCATGAATTACAACGACTTGCGCCAGATAAGTTCACAATCTTGACCACTGAAGGCTTGATCAACAAACAAATCGCCGACCGCCACCACCTGATCTTGGTACATCAGAATCGGGATCTGGCGGCGCAGCCAACTCGGCACATTGTACTCCTGAAACAATTTTTTCAGCTTACGACTGTGATTACGCGTAGTTGGGTGCGCAGAGAGTCCTTCAGGATTAAACGTCACCCTGAGAAGTTCAGGTTGAGGCGGTAAGGCAATGGTAGCTTTCTCTGAACTGGTACTCAAAGTGAGCTCTCCGAGTCGCTCAGGCAATACCAAAGCCGTATCGGTTTGAATAGCACTCTGCCACGTCGTGACATTGGCCGTTTCAGTTACCCAATAAAGGCGATTGTGAAAACGGCGAACTTCACCCTGCTTAAGTTGCAGCTTAGGGTTAGCATCTTGCTGTGCCAATCCGACTTCATTCCAAATTAAATTGAGTTGCACTTGGGTTGGCATATTGGCATCTAGCTTAGCCAGCCACATACGCACCAATCGCGCACGAGCCAGTTCACTGTGCGTAGCTAACTCTTCAATACTCAGACTCAAATCACTTTGTAAAGCACGCTCAAACACTCCGCTAAGTAACTCATCTAGCAAGGCTTCTTGCTGCGCGCACAAACTCGCACTGCGCTGCACCGCTTGATGGATGCTCGGCCAACGTTCAGAAAGTTCTGGCACTATACGATGACGTAGGAAGTTACGGTCGTAACGAATATCTTGGTTGCTTTCGTCTTCTACCCAATCCAGTTTTTGCTCTCTGGCTGCTGCTTCGATTTGCTCTCGCTTAACGGCCAGCAATGGGCGAACTAATGTGCCACCAGCAAACGGCATGCTTTCAGCCATTGATGATAACCCCTTTGGTCCGCTGCCCCGTTTAAGTGCTAACAAGAAGGTTTCCACTTGGTCATCGGCATGTTGCCCTGTCAGCAATAAGTCACCCATTTGGATATGCTTTGCTAAGGCCTGGTAACGTGCTTCACGCGCCAACAACTCAATGCTTTCACCACTATTGATGTCTAAGTTCACATGCTCAACCGAACACGAAATTCCTGCTTGCTGAGCCCAAATTAAACATTGGTTTGCCCAGTCGTCCGCATTGGTACTCAAACCATGATGTACGTACACCGCATGACAGCTAACAGATTTAGAGCCTGCTGTTTGATTGTCTATCGAATGCGCTTGGCGATAACGGCTAAGCAGCTCGAGTAATAAACGCGAATCCACCCCACCACTAAACGCCAAGACAATCTTGGTGCCTGATTGGTAATAACGATCAAGAACTTGAGCAAATTGCGAGTAAAGCGATTCCATAAATCATCCGATAGAAACAAAAAAGGGTTGGACGTATGCCCAACCCTTTCTATTTTATCTGTAATCTAGCGAGAATTCAGCTAGCGCCTAACGACAGCTGTAATTAGCAGTAACCGTAGTTCATTAGACGTTGGTAACGACGCTCAAGTAGCGTTTCGTGATCCAGTTGTTCTAAGTCTTCTAGCTGACGAAGCAGGTTTGCTTTCATGTTTGCAGCCATTTGAACGTGGTCACGGTGCGCACCGCCTAGTGGCTCTTCGATGATTTCATCGATAAGCTCAAGCTCTTTCAGACGTGGAGCGGTTAGGCCCATCGCGTCTGCTGCTTGTGGTGCCTTGTCTGAATCACGCCATAGGATTGACGCACAACCTTCTGGAGAGATTACTGAGTACGTTGAGTACTGAAGCATGTTCACGTAGTCACCTACACCGATTGCAAGTGCACCGCCTGAACCTCCTTCGCCAACAACGTTGCAGATTACTGGAACTTTAAGACCAGACATAACTTTAAGGTTAGTTGCGATCGCTTCAGATTGGCCACGCTCTTCTGCGCCAACACCTGGGTATGCACCTGCTGTGTCGATGAAAGTGATGATAGGCATGTTGAAACGCTCTGCCATTTCCATCAAACGTAGCGCTTTACGGTAACCTTCTGGTTTAGGCATACCAAAGTTACGTTTTACTTTTTCTTTGGTCTCACGGCCCTTCTGGTGACCAATGATCATCACTGGACGACCTTCAAGACGAGCAATACCACCAACGATCGCTTTGTCGTCAGCAAACGCGCGGTCACCCGCTAGTTCATCAAATTCATCAAAAGCGTGCTTGATGTAATCCAGTGTGTACGGACGTAAAGGGTGACGAGCCAGTTGAGCTGTTTCCCATGCACCTAGATTGCTGAAGGTTTTCTTCTTAAGTTCTAGGCTCTTTTTCTCAAGCTGTTCGATTTCTTTATCAAGGTCAACCGCAGAATCACCACCGTGACGAGATACGTCGCGTAGCGCTTCAATTTTTGCTTCTAGTTCTGCAATTGGCTTTTCAAATTCAAGAAAGTTTAGGCTCATCTATGAATCCTTTTTGACTCAGCGTCTTACGTATTGCGCTGAATTTTTTAGTTAAATTCGAGTTCTACTTGGCCTTTACCAAGTAACTGTTTTAAATCGTCTAGCAATGTATCAGTTGGCGTTACTCGCCATTCGGTGCCCAATGTTAACCGCGCTCTGGCGTCGGCACGCTGGTAGTATACATTGACAGGTACGGTTCCGGCTTTGTGCGGTTCTAAAATACGCGTAAATTGTTCAAAGAATTTATCGTTGATCTGGTTAGCATCAATAGATACCGACAAACCACGTGCGTATTTTTCACGTGCAGTACCCAGATCCATAACTTCACGCGCCGACATTTTAAGGCCACCGTTGAAGTCATCAAAGCTGACCTGTCCAGAAACCACCAGAATTTTATCTTTTTCGAGAAGTTCTGCATACCTATCGAGCGCATCCGAGAACAACATCACCTCCATTCGACCGCTTCGATCGTCCAGAGTCATGATGCCGATTCGCGTACCACGTTTGGTTGTCATCACACGAGCTGCAATTACCAAGCCCGCTACTGTCACGGATTGATCGCGACGAGTTGGGGTTGCGTCTTTTAGTCGACAACTAACGTACTTATTTAGTTCCTTTATGTATGCGTTAACTGGGTGGCCGGTCAAATATAAACCGAGCGTCTCACGTTCACCCTCTAACCATACTTTCTCTGGCCATGCTGGCACCTGAGTATATTTGTGTTCCACCTCTTCTGGCGCATCAGTCAAAACACCGAACATATCGGTTTGACCAAAGGCTTCCGCTTGGTGGTGTTGGCTTGCTGCTTTCACCGCATCGTTGAGCGATGCCATTAATGCCGCACGGTGTGGACCGAGCCTGTCGAGTGCGCCCGCGTAAATCAGTTTTTCGATAACGCGCTTGTTGACCTTTTTCAGGTCGATTCGCGCACAAAAATCAAATAGGTCGATGAAGTGACCGCCTTTGTTGCGCGCTTCCAAGATCGCATCGATTGGACCTTCACCCACACCTTTAATCGCGCCGATGCCATAAACAATCGCGCCATTCTCGTCTACGTTAAAGCGGTACAAGCCGGCATTGATGTCAGGCGGAAGCACGGTGAGCTTCATGCGGAAACATTCGTCAACTAAGCCAACCACTTTCTCAGTGTTATCCATATCGGCAGTCATTACCGCTGCCATGAATTCCGCTGGATAGTGCATCTTCAGCCATAGCGTTTGGTACGAAACCAGTGCGTAGGCTGCCGAGTGAGATTTGTTAAAGCCGTAACCCGCGAACTTCTCTACCAAGTCGAAGATCTTCATCGCCAACTCGCCATCGACGCCGTTGGCAATTGCACCCTCTTCGAAGGTAGCACGCTGTTTCGCCATCTCTTCCGGTTTTTTCTTACCCATCGCACGACGAAGCATGTCCGCACCACCAAGGGTGTAGCCAGACAGTACCTGTGCGATCTGCATTACCTGTTCTTGATACAGGATGATGCCGTAAGTCGGATCCAGAATCTCTTTAAGCGATTCGTGTTGCCACTTTTCATCAGGATAAGAGATCGCCTCACGACCGTGCTTACGGTCGATAAAGTTATCTACCATGCCCGACTGAAGCGGTCCTGGGCGGAACAGTGCCACCAATGCGATGATGTCTTCAAAACAGTCCGGTTGCAGACGCTTAATCAGCTCTTTCATACCGCGCGATTCAAGCTGGAATACCGCAGTGGTTTCTGAGTTTTGCAGCAAACGGAATGACGCCGCATCATCCAGTGGAATCGATTCGATGCGAACAGGATCTTTGCCTTCACGTTCTAGACGCGGGTTAATCAGACCCAACGCCCAGTCGATGATGGTTAGGGTACGCAGACCCAAGAAGTCAAACTTAACCAGACCGGCCGTTTCAACGTCGTTCTTATCGAACTGAGTAACCGGGAAGTGGCCTTCCGAGTCAGCATAAATCGGCGCGAAGTCTGTAATGGTGGTTGGTGAGATTACAACACCACCCGCGTGCTTACCGGCATTACGTGTACAACCTTCAAGGAGGCGACACATGTCGATAAGCTCTTTCACTTCTTCATCTGCGTCATACAACTCAGGAAGTGCAGGCTCAGCTTTGAACGCTTTCTCTAGCGTCATGCCCGGATCAGGCGGAACCAATTTTGAAATACGATCAACAAAGCCAAACGGGTGGCCAAGTACACGGCCTACGTCACGGATTACCGCTTTCGCCGCCATGGTACCAAAGGTGATAATCTGAGATACCGCATCACGGCCATACATTTCCGCAACGTGGTCAATTACTTGGTCACGCTTATCCATACAGAAGTCGACGT
Source organism: Vibrio sp. M260121 (assembly GCF_036533715.1). Lineage (NCBI taxonomy): Bacteria > Pseudomonadati > Pseudomonadota > Gammaproteobacteria > Vibrionales > Vibrionaceae > Vibrio > Vibrio sp. M260121. The sequence continues at coordinate 46,284 of NZ_JATABF010000028.1, forward strand.
CGAAATCGGGCATGGATACACGTTCTGGGTTCAAGAAACGTTCAAATAGAAGGTCGTATTCCAATGGGTCAAGGTCGGTGATCTTCAGTGCGTATGCCACCAAAGAACCCGCACCCGAACCACGACCCGGACCTACCGGAATCGCGTTGTCTTTCGACCACTGGATGAACTCCATTACGATCAAGAAGTAACCAGGGAATCCCATTTGGTTGATTACGTCGAGTTCGATTTGCAGACGATTATCGTATTCAGGACGACGTTGCTTGCGCTCTTCCTCATCTGGGAACAGGAACTCTAGACGCTCTTCCAGGCCTTCGCGAGACTTCATGACCAAGAAGTCGGTCTCTTCCATACCTTCGGTTGGGAAGGCTGGAAGGAAGTATTCACCCAAACGTACTGTCACGTTACAACGCTTGGCAATTTCAACACTGTTTTCTAACGCTTCCGGAATGTCGGCAAACAGCTCGCACATTTCCTCTTCAGTACGCAGGTATTGTTCTGGGCTGTAGTTCTTTGGACGACGCGGATCTTCTAGGGTGTAACCATCGTGGATCGCAACGCGGATTTCATGGGCGTCAAATAAGTCTTCACTGATGAAAACAACTTCGTTGGTTGCGACAACTGGCAGCTCAACCTCTTCTGCCAATTCAATCGCAAAGTGCAGGTAAGTTTCTTCATCTGGACGACCAGTACGAACCAATTCTAGGTAGAAGCGGTCTGGGAAGTATTGGTTGTAGAACTCGACACAACTGTCGACAACTTTACGGTTGCCTTTTAGCAATGCTTTACCGATTTCACCGTTTTTCGCGCCTGAAAGAACGATCAAACCTTCTGATAGTTCTGCCAACCAAGCTTTGTCGAGCACCGGTTGGTGCTGTACATGACCACGAAGGTAAGCTTTTGAGATCAGCAAAGTCAGGTTTTTATAACCTTCGTTGTTTGCTGCGAGTAACGTTAATTGCGTCAGCTCCTCACCAAACTCATCCGATTGCATTTTGAAGTCTGCACCGATGATTGGCTTCACACCACTGCCGTGTGCGGTGCCGTAGTATTTCACCAAACCACACAGGTTAGTGAAATCGGTCAGCGCCATTGCAGGCATACCGAGTTCGGCGACTTTCTTAACGAGCGGTGGAACTTTGTTGATACCATCCACCATAGAGAAATCACTGTGGATTCTTAGGTGAATGAACTTGGGATCTGACATTAACAGGTACCGTAAAACTATATCTTGATTGGGATTCTAACCTAAAGCGGGCGTGGTTTATAACACCGAAATGCCCATTCTATTACTTTGCTTTATTCTTCGATGCCGAGCGCTTTCTTCACGGGCTTGAAGCTCTTACGATGTTCACCGATCACACCATGTTGTTCAATCGCTTCAAAGTGCGCTTTGGTTGGATAACCTTTGTGCTTAGCAAAACCAAATTGCGGATATTGTTTATCCAACTCTTCCATTTCTTGGTCACGAACCACTTTGGCAATGATAGAAGCCGCACTGATTTCCGCTACGCGCAAGTCACCCTTCACCACCGCTTGAGAATCCATTGGCAACTGCGGGCAGCGATTGCCATCGATAAGCGCAAGGTCTGGCTGTACCTTCAAACCGGCGATTGCACGTTGCATGGCAACCATGGTCGCTTGCAGGATGTTTAGCTCATCAATCTCTTCAGGAGAACAACGGCCTACCGCCCATGCTAAGGCTTTCTCTTTGATTTCTGGCAACAGTGCAAGGCGCTTTTTCTCGCTCAGCTTTTTAGAATCGTTCAAACCTTCAATTGGGTTGTTTGGATCTAAGATGACCGCTGCGGTAACAACATCACCCACCAAAGGACCACGCCCTACCTCATCGACACCTGCAACCAGCTGATAGCCTTGCGGGTATTCAAACGGTGGTAGTTCTACTTTTGCTTTGGTCGTTTTTGGTTTTACAGCCATGGTAAATCTCTATTTATTAATCAGTTTTAGAACCGCATTCGCGGCTTGTTGATCCGCATCTTTACGAATCCAATGATGCATTTCAGTAAACTTATCCAACATTTCTCGGTTGTCGCTCTCTAGTAAGCGAGACACTTCGTCGAATAAATTGTCCGGCGTGCAATCATCTTGCAGGTATTCTTTTACAAGTTCGGTGTCAGCCAAAATGTTCGGCAGCGACACGTATTTGGTTTTCAATAGTCGCTTAGCAAGGAATGCCGTTACAGCATTAACACGGTAACCCACCACCATTGGGCGTTTGAGCAACATACACTCTAACGCAACGGTGCCAGACGCCAACATCACGGCATCTGAAGCGGTAATCACGTTGCGTGCAGTATCGTCCACCAGTTTGAAATCAAGCTCAGGTGCATGCTCTTTCCACGCTTGCTCGAATTGTTCGCGACGTTTCTGGTTTACTAGCGCTACGACGAAGCCAAGATCGGGGAATTTCTGGTGCAATTTCTTACACGTTTCGATAAATGGCTGAGAGAGCATTTTCAACTCACTGCCACGGCTACCCGGAAGTACCGCTAACCATTGCTTATCTTGCTCTAAACCGAGTATCTCACGTGCAGGCGCTTTGTCTGATTGCAGCGGAATGGCATCAGCCAATGTGTGGCCAATGAATTCACAAGGCACGTTGAATTTATCGTAGAACGCTTTTTCAAACGGTAAGAATGCCAGTACTAGGTTAGTCGCTGCTTCAATTTTAAAGATGCGCTTTTGACGCCATGCCCAAACGGACGGGCTTACGTAATGCACAGTTTTGATGCCAGCATTTTTCAGGTCTAGCTCAACTCGTAAGTTAAAATCTGGAGCGTCGATTCCGATGAAAACATCTGGTGGATTCTCAGTGAAATACTTAACAAGTTGCGCTTTAACTTTCAGTAGTCTTGGCAAGCGGCCCAGCACTTCCACTAGGCCCATCACGGCAAGTTCTTCCATATCGAACAGAGACTCGCAGCCTTGCGCGATCATTTTAGGGCCACCAATACCAACAAACTCTGCGTCTGGGTATTGCTGTTTTACCGCTTTGATAAAGCCTTCACCTAGCGTGTCGCCAGACAGTTCTCCGGCAATGATGCCGATACGTAATGGTCTTTCCATATCTACTTCGCTATTTTTCCTGTGCGCTATGGGTAACGATTTAAGCTAAACGATAAACTATGTATCCACATAAACCGCAGTAGCCGCACAATTCGCAGCTTACAAACCGTTATCCATAAAACACAAAAAGACCGCAGCCCAATTTGGGCGCGATCTTTTCAATTTAACCGCTCATTCGTTGATTAACGAATAATGCCACGTTCCGTTGTTTCCAGAATATCTGAGAAACGTTTCACTGCAGGCCACTCTTGTGCCATTTCAGCTAGGATTGGCTTCACTTCTTCCAGAGTCTTACCTGAACGGTAGATTTCTTTGTACGCTTTTTGTAGCGCACGAATTTCTGGTTTTTCGAAACCGTTACGCTTCAAGCCAACCAAGTTCAAACCAAATGGTGTTGCGTGGTTACCTTGAGCAAGTACGTATGCTGGTACGTCTTGAACAACAGCAGAACAGCCGCCAACGTAAGCGTAAGCGCCAACCGTACAGAACGGATGAATCGCAGAAAGCGCCATCACACCTGCATGGTCATCAACGGTTACGTGACCGCCAAGAATCGCATTGTTACCAATGTGAGTATGGTTACCAACGATAACGTCGTGTGCGATGTGTGCATTTACACAAAGCAGGTTGTCGTCACCAATCACTGTTGTTGCTTTATCTTGAACCGTACCACGGTGAACCTGAACCGCTTCACGAATCACGTTACGGTCACCGATAACCACAGTTGTATCTTCGCCACCGTACTTCTTGTCTTGGTTTTCTTCACCAATCACAGCATGTGGGAAAATGCGGTTATCTTTACCAATTTTGGTGTGGCCTTTGATCACTACGTGAGACATCACTTCTGTGCCTTCACCAATCTCCACCGTAGAGGTGATGTAAGTGAAAGGACCAACGGTCACGTTAGCGCCAATTTTCGCGCCTTCTTCTACCACCGCAGCTGGGTGGATTTTAGCGGTTTCATGAATCATATTAAAACTCTCGACGAGCACACTTCAGCTCAGCTGAACATACCACTTCGCCGTCAACTTTTGCCACACCGCTGAATGCAGCAATGCCACGACGCTCTTTCAGAAATTCTACTTCAATAATCATTTGATCGCCTGGTACTACTGGTTTACGGAACTTAGCACCGTCAACACTTGCGAAGTAGTACAGTTCGTTTTCCGTCGGTGCACCAAATGATTTAAATGCAAGTAGGCCTGTCGCCTGAGCCATCGCTTCCAGGATCAATACGCCTGGGAATACTGGTAGCTGTGGAAAGTGACCTGTGAACTGAGGTTCGTTAACCGACACATTTTTAATTGCGTGAAGGTACTTCTCTTCTTGGAAGTCAATCACACGGTCGATCAATAAGAATGGGTAGCGATGAGGTAGTAGCTCTTGAATTTCAGAGATGTTCATCGTTTTCTTTTCAGTAGTCAAAGTCGTCTTCCTATATCAATTCTCAACAACCAAGATGGCAAGGCAGCGGCAAATGCCACTTATGCAGTAATCGCCTGCAAAGTGTATACCAGCTTGGTGATAAATCTACTTATAGCGCGTCATTATAGAAGAAAAAGACCCGCATTTCGCGAGTCTTTGTTCAGAATGTGGAACTAAGATTCTTCTTTCGTTTCCAGCTGTTTCTCAACAGCTTTCAGACGTTTGTTCATCTCGTCAATGCGGTGAACTCGAGTCGCCGTCTTGCGCCACTCTCGGTTGGTTTGCAGTGGAATGCCTGATGAGTACAGACCTTTCTCTTCGATACTGCGCATAACCATGCCCATACCGGTGATAGCTACGCCATCTGCAATCGTGATGTGGCCATTCAGAACCGACGCGCCGCCGATCTGACAGTACTTACCAATTTTCGTACTGCCCGCAACAATAGTACCACCTGGCATCACGGTACCATATCCGATCTGCACGTTATGAGCGATTTGAAGTTGGTTATCAAGAATTACGTTGTCTTCAATGATGGTATCTTCAAGTGCACCACGGTCAATCGTAGTACACGCACCAATCTCAACGCGGTTACCGATACGCACTGAACCCAACTGAGGGATTTTGATCCACTCGCCTTTGTCGTTTGCGTATCCGAAACCATCAGAGCCAATGACTGTGCCAGATTGCACTAGACAGTCATCGCCCATTGATACTTCATGATAGATAGTCACATTAGCCCAAAGCTTAGTGTTGTTACCTAGCTTTGCGTTTTTACCGATAAAGCAACCTGCGCCAATACTTACGTTGTCGCCCAGCTCTACACCCGTTTCAATCACTGCGTTTGCACCGATAGTTACGTTAGTACCCATCTTCACGTCTGCTGCGATAACGGCACTTGGTGCGATCTCGTCAGCTGGCTTCGGAGTGGTGTCCATTGCTTGTACTACTCGAGCAAAAGCAATGTAAGGGTCAGCCACAACCAATGCGTTACCCACACATTGATCTTTGTGATCGGCTTTCACCATCACAACTGTCGCTTTGCACTCAGAAAGGTGTTTTGCGTATTTTGGGTTAGACAAGAAGGTCACATCACCTTCTTGTGCTTTATCCATTGGAGCTACGCGGCTTACAACGAGAGACTCGTCACCAAATAGCTCACCCCCGGTAATTGTCGCCAACTCGGCTAATGTCAATGTCTTCATAACTTCTTATTTTAGAGCTTTAATTACGTCTTCAGAGATGTTGTATTCTGGCTTACCGTACTGAAGAGAAGAAATGTCGATTACCATGTCGTAACCTTTCTTCGTTGCTACTTTCTTCACTGCGTCTTGGATAGTCTTGAATAGCTTCGCTTTCTCTTCAGCTTCGCGACGTGCACTTGCTTTCTCTAGAGCTTGTGCTTTCACTTTGTATTCGCTGTCTAGTTTAGCGATGTCGATACGTAGTTTTTCAACTTCGTCTTGACCTAGAAGCTCGCCATCACGTTGTAGCTTTTCAATTTTAGTCTTAGCACGTGCTTGGATAGATTTCAGCTCGTCTGCTTTGCTCTTAAAGTCTTTCTGCATTTTTTGTAGAACTACTTCGCGTTGAGGAAGCGCTTGGAAAACTTGAGCAGTATTTACATAAGCAATTTTCTGAGCAGCTTCAGCCGCGTTAGCAAACATTGAAGAGCTAAGTACTAGAAGGCCTAGGCCAGCTGCTTTGATCATTTTATTCAAAATATTTTCCTCTTTAGAAGGTTCTACCGATAGTGAACGTGAAGAACTCTTCATCGTCGCCATCATATTTCTTAATTGGTTTCGCTAGCGAGAATACTAGAGGCCCCATTGGAGACATCCATTGCAACGCCGCACCGTAAGATGAGCGGTAGTTGGTTGGATCTGAGTAATCGTAGTAGTAACGGTCGCCGTATTCCGCACCTGAGCTACGGTAATCGAATTCCGTATCCCAAACACTCGCCATATCGAAGAAGATACTGGTACGGATTTGGTTACGAACTTCGTCCGAAGCAAATGGTGTTGGAACAATTAACTCAAGGCTTGCAAGTGCAACAGCGTTACCACCAACAGCATCATCTGTTGCTGTATCTGCACCGTTGTTCGAGCCAGAGTAATCACGATAAACCGCTTTCGGACCTACTGTGTTCGAGCCGAAACCACGTAGTGTTGTAAAACCACCCGCGTAGTAGTTTTCGTAGAATGGGAACAAGTTATCGTTGCCATCCGTTTGACCATAACCGTTACCATAACCTAGACGACCACGGAACAAGAGTGTGAACTCGTGTTTCTTAGTCAATGGCACGTATTGACGAACATCATACTGCATCTTGAAGTATTGAACGTCAGAGCCAGGTACGGTCATCTTGTAGAATGCACGTTGGTGGTTACCCGCCGTTGGGAAGTAGCCACGGTTTAGGTTATTACGTGTCCATGAGATGTTGAAGTCAAAGTCATTTGTGTTCAACGCGCCGCTAGAATCAATGTTATCTTCTTGCGCTTGTAGGAACTGTTCTACCTGTAAGTAAGGTGACAAGTTACCGATCTTGTTGTGAGTGTAGCCAACACCAAACTCAAAGCGGTTCAGTTCGTCGAATGGGAAACCCCATGTCAAACTTGCGCCGTAACTTTGGTTGGTATAGTCAACGATACCCGCTTCAGATGCTTCAAACTCGTCGTAGAAGATCTTACCACCCAAACTTACACCATCTAGGTTCCAGTAAGGGTCACGGTAGTCCAAGCTCACGTTTTTCTGGTAGTCGTTCATCATCGCGTTAATACCAACGCGGTTACCACTACCAATAAAGTTGTCTTGTTGTAGGCCAACCTGGAAGCTCACGCCCGACTCAGTACCATAGCCGACACCGAAGTTCACGCTGCCTGAGTTCGCTTCTTTAACAGAGTAAACTAGGTCAACTTGGTCATCGCTGCCAGGTACGCGTACCGTTTGTACTTCTACGTTCTCGAAGTAACCAAGACGGTTTAGACGCGTTTTACCGGTTTCGATTGATTTCGAGTTTAGCCAGCTGCCTTCCATCTGACGCATTTCACGACGCAGAACTTCGTCTTTGGTCGAGTTGTTACCCGTAAAGCGAATGTCACGTACGTAAATACGGTTACCCGGCTCAACGTTTACAACAAGCGATACTTGTTTGTTTTCATCGTCGAACTCAGGGATGGTGTTTACTTGTGGGTAAGCGTAACCAGATTCACCAAGCACACGCTTGATGCCTTCTTCCATCGAAGTAACACGAGAGCCGTTATACGTTTCGTTGTCTTCGAAAGGAACTAGCTTTTCGAACGTTGCTTCTTCACCGATCAAATTACCGCGGAATTTCACGTCTTTAACGGTGTACACGTCGCCTTCTTCAAGACCTAGGGTAATATATACGCCTTTTTTGTCAGGAGAAATCGCCACTTGTGTCGAATCAACGTTAAATTTCAGGTAACCACGGTCTAGGTAGTAAGACTTCAGCGCTTCGATGTCACCAGCAAGTACTTGCTTCTGGTATTTTTCGTCCGCTAGGAAGTTCCACCATGGCACGTCAACGTTTAGGTTGAAACGAGAAAGAAGGTCTTCATCAGAAAAGACTTCATTGCCGATAAAGTTGATTTGCTGAATTTTCGCCGATACACCTTCGGTGAAGACGAATTTCAAGTCAGAACGGTTACGAGGCAATGGAGTAACAACCGCTTTTACGGTCGCGTTGTATTTACCAACACTATAGTAAAAGTCTTCCAAACCTTTTTCGATGTTGCTCAGCGTTGTGCGGTCAAGCGCTTCACCTTCACGAACGCCAGAAGCATTCAGGTTTTCTTGTAGCTGCTCGTCCTTGATTGCTTTGTTGCCTGAGAAAGAGATGCTGGCAATAGTTGGACGTTCTTTTACTTGAACAACCAGAACATCACCATTACGCAGTACTTTTACATCTTCGAAGTTACCCGATGCGTACAATGCGCGAATGATCTCTGCAACATCGCCTTGGTCAACGGTATCACCGACACGTACAGGCATTTTCAGCAACGCTGCACCCAGTGCCACACGCTGCAATCCATCGATTTCAATATCTTGAACTACAAAGTTCTCTGCTCCGTTTGCAGATACACTGGTCGCCAGTAAACTTGCAAACAGAATTCGCTTAATCGCCATACTTGTTCTAATTATTCCTTGCTACTGCTTTTGTCTCTGAACTATCACAGACGAGTAAAATCATTAAATAGCGCTAACGCCATGAGCGAGAAGATAATCGCACCACCAATTCGATAGCCCATTTCCTGTACTTTCTCAGGCACTGGGCGTCGGATGACTGCTTCGATTGCGAAAAACAGTAGATGCCCACCATCCAACATTGGTAAAGGAACGAGGTTAATAATACCTAGGTTAACACTAATTAGTGCCAGAAAACCTAAAAAGTAGACCAGACCGTAGTCTGCGGTCGCCCCAGCTCCTTTGGCAATAGATATTGGTCCGCTCAAATTGTTCAGACCAACGTCACCTACAATCAGTTTCTTAAGCATACTGATTGTAAGTCCAATAACTTGACCAGTCTTGTCAATCGCTTTGCCAATAGACTCGAATACACCAAACTGTAGTTCGAAGCGATAACTTTCTGGCCATTCTGCGACTTCAGGTGCGATACCCGCGAAGCCAACGGTTTCTTTGTTAGCTAGCTCACGACTACCTGGAATCAAGGTAAATGACTGCTCATCACCTTGACGCAACACGATCACATCAATTGGTGTTTCTGGGTTAGAACGAATGGCTTGAACCACGTCATCCCACTTAGAAATCTTATCACCTTCAATCTCGATGATTTTGTCACCAGCTTGTAGGCCTGCTTTCTCAGCGGCACCACCTTCACTCACCTGCGCTAGCTCCGTGTAAATCTCAGGAGTGTACGGTTTGAAGCCTAGTGACTGCATCGCAGATTGTGTTTCAGGATCAAATTTCCAATCACGGATATCAAGTGTCTTCGTGACTTCTGAGCCAACTTCATTTGCTGAAGATAGCGTCACTGTCATCGAATCATCACCGATATGAGAAACTAATCCCATGTTGACTGATTCCCAGTCCGGAGTTTTGATACCTGAGATGGATTTTAGTTCCATCCCTGATTCAATTCCTGCTTCTGCGATGATTGAATTGGGCGTAACTTCACCAATTACCGGCTTCACTGCTGGTACACCAATCAAAAAGACCAGCCAGTACGCCACAATGGCGAAGAGAAAATTGAAAATCGGACCCGCCGCCACAATCGATGTGCGCTTCCAAAGTGGCTTTTGGTCAAACGCCAAATGCTTTTCGTGCTCAGGCACTTCATCAACACGGCTGTCCACCATCTTAACGTAGCCGCCCAGCGGAATCATCGAGATGCTGTACTCAGTTCCATCTTTGCCTACTTTACTCCAAATAGACTTACCAAAACCGATAGAAAACTTTTCAACTTTTACACCGCAACGACGCGCAACCCAAAAGTGACCATACTCGTGCACGGCCACCAAGATGCCCAGTGCAACGATAAAAGAAACCAAATTCCACAAAATACCAGTCATTAGCTACGCTCGCGTAAAAATTCTAAGGCGATAGTTCGTGACATTCTATCTAGCTCTATCAAGCTTTCCAAGCTATTCACATTCTCACTTTTATGGCTTGCAGTGATTTTGTTCAAAACTGATTCATTGATGCGAGCGATATCAGTGAAACCAAGACGGTTATTCAAGAAAGCATCAACAGCGACTTCGTTTGCTGCATTCAGAGCGGTCGTAGCATGTTGACCTTCATAACAAGCATCAATCGCTAGCTTCAAACACGGGTAGCGAGCAAAGTCGGGTTGAAGGAACGTCAACTCACCCACTTGAGTAAAGTCGAGTGGTTTCACACCAGCATTCACACGAGATGGGTAAGACATGGTCAGTGCAATCGGCGTTGCCATATCTGGCTCACCCATTTGTGCTAAGACTGAACCGTCTCGGTATTGCACCATAGAATGAATCACAGACTGAGGGTGAATGATCACTTTCAGCTGTTCGCGAGCCGCATTAAACAGCCATTTTGCTTCAATGTACTCAAGACCTTTGTTCATCATGGTTGCAGAATCGACCGAGATCTTAGGTCCCATCGACCAGTTAGGGTGAGCGATTGCCTGTGCAGGAGTAACACTCTCAAGCTCAGCGATATCCGTGTAGCGGAATGGACCACCAGAACCAGTAAGCAGGATAGATGAAATACCATGCTCTTCTAAGTTACAGCGACCTAGGTTAGTTTGAACTTGTTGAGGTAGGCACTGGAAGATCGCATTGTGTTCGCTATCAACAGGAAGTAGCTCTGCGCCGTGCTCTTCAACTGCATCGATAAACAGTTGCCCAGACATCACCAGTGCTTCTTTGTTCGCAAGGAGAACACGCTTGCCCGCTTTTACCGCTGCCATGGTTGGAAGCAGACCTGCCGCACCAACAATAGCCGCCATCACGCTGTCGACTTCTTTTAGGGCAGACACATGACAAAGCGCATCAACACCACCCAACACTTCTGTACGAGGAGACACTGAAGCCAACTCTGACTTAAGCGCCACAGCCGCCGCTTTATCCGCCATTACAGCGTATTTTGGTTGCCATTTACGGCAGAGCGCGACCATCTTTTCAACGTTAGTGCTTGCCGCTAATGCGACGATAGAAAACAGCTCAGGGTTTTGTTCAACCACTTTAAGTGTGCTTGCACCGATTGAGCCTGTTGCACCAAGAATCGTTAACTTTTGCATGATGTAAGACCGTTAGAAAAATTCAGGAGCGACGAAGCCGCTCCCGATAAATTAGAATACGTAGTAAAGAAGAGCAAATACTGGGAAGGCAGCGGTCAGGCTGTCGATACGATCAAGAATACCGCCGTGCCCTGGAATAATATTGCTGCTGTCTTTGATGCCTGAAACACGTTTGAACATGCTTTCTACTAGGTCACCAAGTACGGAAATCACAACCGTAATCAATGTAATGATCACCATGTGAACTGGGCTGGTGAATTGGATATCAAACCAACCTGCGAACAACCAACCAACAATCAATGCTGCGATGATGCCGCCAATCAAACCTTCGATAGTCTTGTTTGGACTCACATGCGGCGCCATTTTACGTTTACCCATGCTTTTACCAGCAAAGTAAGCGCCACTGTCTGCAGCCCATACCAAGAAGCAAACATACAGCACAAGTTTTGCGCCGTGGTATGGATCTACTGAAATATCGGAAGCTCTAAGAATGATCACGCTCCAAAGGAAAGGGATCAAAGTCAGAAAACCAAACACATGACGAAGCGCTTTGCTGCCTTGCCATAGGTTGGTGGTTTTAGGGTAAGTAATGGCCATTGTGCTGGCGATAATCCACCAAACAAAACCGAGCGCTAAAACTGTGTAATGCGGTGTTGCCAGTTGGTTAAGGCTTACTGCATCAGGCGAAATGAATAGAAAACTGAGTCCGGTTACGACAACGGCTGGTACGAGGGCAGCGATGCGTGATTTGCTTTCTGTAAACTGGGTCCACTCCCAAAAACCTAATAGCGTAATCGCCGTCAAAGCGATGATGAAGCCGATTAGGGGTAATTTAAAAATACCTAAAATTACAAGGGGAGCTAAAATTAGTGCTGTTATTATTCTCTGTTTCAAACTAACTAGTCCTTATTGAGCAGCCATCAATGCCTTTACTTGCTCGCCAGTACAACCAAAGCGACGCTCTCGGTTAATAAACCAAGTTACAGCTTCTACTAAGCTGTCTTCGCCAAACTCTGGCCAGTACTCCGGAGTAAAGTACATTTCAGCATACGCCATTTGCCACAGCATGAAGTTACTAATGCGACACTCTCCACTTGTACGGATCAAAAGATCCACTTCTGGAAGGTCTGCCATTGTTAGATGCTGGGTAATCAGCTGCTCATTGATATCCTCTACACGGATCTCACCGTTACGCGCTTTTAACGCCAACGTTTTTGCCGCCTCTGTGATATCCCATTTGCCGCCATAGTTAGCCGCAATGTTAATCACCATACCCGTGTTGTTTGCCGTCAGTGCTTCTGCTTCCGCAATTTTACCTTGCAGTCGCTCACTAAAGCGGCTGGTATCACCAATGACACGCAGGCGTAAGTTGTTTTTATGCAGCTTTTTCACTTCGCTAGAAAGTACCGAAATGAACAGCTCCATCAACAGGCCCACTTCTTCCTCAGGACGACGCCAGTTTTCACTACTAAAAGCGAACAACGTCATGGCTTTAATACCGAGTTTAGAAGCTGCAGCAACGGTCTTGCGAACGGCGTTAACGCCTTTTTTATGACCGAATACGCGAGGTTTTCCTTTGGACTTAGCCCAACGGCCATTACCGTCCATAATGATGGCAATATGCTTAGGGAGGGAATCAGAGAAGGCTTGAGAATTTTGCATAGGGAGTTAATTGAGTTCCATCAGTTGGATAGACTAACACAAAAAAACGCTGCACTGTGAGCACAGCGTTTTCCAACAGTGATGTGGGTGGGAGTATTAAACTTCCATCAACTCTTTTTCTTTAGCAGCAAGAACTTCGTCGATCTTCTTAACTGCTACGTCAGTCAGTTTTTGAATTTCGTCTTGTGCTTTACGATCTTCGTCTTCAGAGATTTCTTTATCTTTTAGAAGACCTTTTAGGTCGCTGTTTGCGTCACGACGGATGTTACGAACAGCAACACGTGCGCCTTCAGCTTCACCACGAACAATCTTAACTAGGTCTTTACGACGCTCTTCTGTTAGCGGTGGAAGTGGAACGCGGATGATTGTGCCAGCAGACATTGGGTTTAGGCCAAGGTCAGACATCATGATCGCTTTTTCAACTTTTTGAGTCAGTTCTTTGTCGAAAACTGTGATTGCTAGAGTACGAGCGTCTTCTGCAACAACGTTTGCTACTTGGTTAAGAGGAGTAGGAGCACCGTAGTACTCTACAGAGATACCAGATAGTAGGCTTGGGTGCGCGCGGCCAGTACGAACTTTAGAAAGGTTGTTCTTTAGCGCTTCAACGCTTTTGTCCATGCGCTCTTGCGCGTCTTTATTGATTTCGTTAATCACGGTTTCACCTTAAAAATGTCATCTTTCCTGAAGAAAGCCTAAAAGGGTTGAGCAAAGCGAAACGCCATCCAACCTAGCGTGGATGGCGTTTAGGATTATGCGTCAGCGTTGATCAGCGTGCCTTCAGCTTCACCCATAACCACGCGACGTAGTGCGCCTGGTTTGTTCATGTTAAATACACGGATTGGCATTTTGTGGTCACGAGCAAGTGTGAACGCAGCCAAATCCATTACTTTCAGTTCTTTATCCAGAACTTCATTGTAAGATAGCTTATCATACAGCTCTGCGTCTGGGTTTGCTACTGGGTCAGCAGTAAATACGCCATCAACTTTCGTTGCTTTTAGCACTACGTCAGCTTCGATTTCGATACCGCGTAGACACGCTGCTGAATCTGTAGTGAAGAATGGGTTACCAGTACCTGCAGAGAAGATTACTACACGGCCTTGGCGAAGTTCGCGGATAGCGTCTGCCCAATTGTAGTCGTCACACACGCCTTTTAGAGGAATTGCAGACATTACACGAGCGTTTACGTAAGCACGGTGAAGTGCATCACGCATTGCTAGACCGTTCATTACTGTTGCAAGCATACCCATGTGGTCGCCTACTACACGGTTCATACCCGCTTCCGCAAGACCAGCACCACGGAACAGGTTACCACCGCCGATTACCACACCAACTTGAACACCCAGTTCAACCAGCTCTTTCACTTCTTGAGCCATACGGTCAAGAACCGCTGGGTCAATACCAAAACCTTCTTCGCCTTGAAGAGCTTCACCACTCAGTTTTAATAGAATACGTTGATACGCTGGTTTAGGGTTCGTAGTCATGGAGTTTACCTTCCAAAAGAGAGTTGTCGATTAACAGTCATGAATAGACACAAGGTGACTTATAGCTATTCATCACGGCTAAGTTTTTGCCGCTCTTTTCGTAAAAAGACCGCAGCCTTGGCCACGGTCTAATATTTACACAAGTCGCTAAGGATTAACCTTTTTGAGCTAGTGCTACTTCTTCTGCGAAGCTCATTTCAGCTGCTTTCTCGATACCTTCACCTACTTCTAGGCGAACGAATGTAGCAACAGAAGCACCTTTCTCTTTTAGCATTTCGCCAACAGATTTCTTAGGTTCCATGATGAAAGCTTGACCAGTTAGAGAGATTTCGCCAGTGAATTTCTTCATGCGGCCGATAACCATCTTCTCAGCGATCTCTTGTGGCTTGCCTTCGTTCATAGCGATTTCAACTTGAACTTCTTTCTCTTTAGCAACTACGTCAGCTGGTACGTCTTCTGGGTTAACGAACTCAGGCTTAGAAGCAGCAACGTGCATTGCAACGTGCTTAAGAGTTTCTGCGTCGCCTTCACCAGCAACAACAACACCGATTTTCTCACCGTGACGGTAAGAAGCGATTGCAGTACCTTCAACGTAAGCAACGCGACGGATGTTGATGTTTTCGCCGATTTTAGCAACTAGAGCTACGCGCTCTTCTTCGAACTTAGCAACTAGCTCTTCAGCAGTAGCTTTAGTCGCTAGAGCGTCAAGTGCTACTTTGTCTGCGAATGCAGTGAAGTTACCGTCTTTAGCAACGAAGTCAGTTTGGCAGTTAACTTCAAGAAGAACAGCAACGCCGTTTTCTTCTTTGATGATGATTGCGCCTTCAGCTGCAACGTTACCAGCTTTTTTAGCTGCTTTCGCTGCGCCTGATTTACGCATGTTTTCAATTGCTAGTTCGATGTCAGCGTTTGCTTCTACAAGCGCTTTCTTACATTCCATCATGCCAGCGCCAGTGCGCTCGCGAAGTTCTTTAACTAGAGCAGCAGTTACAGTTGCCATTCTCTATTCCTCGTTTGATTCGAAATAAGGTAAAAAACAGGGGCCTACATTGTCGGCCCCCATTGCTAACTATAACTCAGTCTATGCTACAACAAGGTTTCACATAAACTAAGTGTGACACAGAGCCGTTATTATTCAGCTTCTACGAAACCGTCTTTTTCAGCAACTGCTGCAACGTCTTTGTTGCGACCTTCAGACACTGCAGATGCTGCAGCGTTTAGGTATAGTTGAACTGCGCGGATCGCGTCGTCGTTACCTGGGATGATGTAGTCAACGCCGTCTGGGTTAGAGTTAGTATCTACCACAGCGTATACTGGAATACCTAGGTTGTTAGCTTCTTTAATTGCAATGTGCTCGTGATCAGCGTCGATTACGAATAGAGCGTCTGGTAGGCCGCCCATATCTTTGATACCACCAAGAGATTTCTCTAGCTTCTCCATTTCACGAGTACGCATTAGAGCTTCTTTCTTAGTTAGTTTTTCGAAAGTACCGTCTTGTGCTTGTGCTTCGAAATCTTTTAGACGCTTGATTGACTGACGAACTGTTTTGTAGTTCGTTAGCATGCCGCCCAACCAACGGTTGTTAACGTAGTATTGGTTGCTTGCGATTGCAGCTTCTTTAACAGCTTCAGATGCAGCGCGCTTGGTACCTACGAATAGAACTTTACCTTTCTTCTCGCCAACTTTAGCTAATTCAGCTAGAGCTTCGTTGAACATTGGTACAGTTTTTTCTAGGTTGATGATGTGAACGCGGTTACGAGCACCAAAGATGAATGGCTTCATTTTTGGGTTCCAGTAACGAGTTTGGTGACCGAAGTGAACACCAGCTTTCAGCATATCGCGCATTGATACAGTTGCCATTTTAAAATCCTCTATGGGGTTAGGCCTCCACATCCCCCATAATTCCGACCAAGCTTCAGCTCAGCACCCCGGAACATGTGACGGAATGTGTGTGATTTAAAGATAAAAGTTAATCGGAAGAAGCCTGCTTCGCCACTTCTCTAACGAAAAGTAAAGAGAACAGTCCTCGATTCCGGCGCGCTTTATACCATATTTTAGCCCAACATGGCTAGTAAAAATTGTTTCTTACAATTCTAATTTACCTATCACACTCACCCCTACTCTCTCTTAAATTCCATGACTAGACTACAAGTAAGAATGACTCATATTCTTAACTGGCTTGGGTTAACTGCAAGATGTCTGATAGAATGCGCGCATTCGCACGTTTGCGTGCTTACGAATAAATAGAGAAAGCCAATGTCAATCAAGATTAAAACTGCTGAAGAAATCGAACGCATGCGTATTGCGGGCAAGCTAGCCGCAGATACTCTAGAAATGATCGAACCCCATATTAAAGCGGGTGTGACGACAGACGAATTAAACCAAATCTGTCACGATTACGCTCTAGAGCGAGGCGCTTACTCTGCACCGCTTGATTACCATGGATTCCCTAAATCAATCTGTACGTCAATCAACCACATCGTTTGTCACGGTATTCCTGCGGCGCAAGACGAAAAAGGTGCAAACGGCCAAATGAAGCCCGCTGTACTTAAAGATGGCGACATCATCAACGTTGATATCACGGTTATCGTTCCTAACGATGAAAACGCAGATCTAAGCGTTCGTCCACAAGGCTACCACGGTGACACGTCTAAAATGTTCCTAGTGGGCGATGTATCTCCAGCAAATAAACGTTTGTGTATGGTTGCTCAAGAGTCTCTGTACATCGGTATGCGTCAAGTTAAGCCTGGTGCAACGGTTGGTGATATCGGTACAGCAATCGAGAAGTACATCAAAGAGAACAACAAGAACAACCCACGCAACAAGTTCTCTATCGTGAAAGACTTCTGTGGTCACGGCATCGGTGATGAGTTCCACGAAGAGCCACAAGTGGTTCACTACAAGAACAAAGACCGCCGCGTACTAAAAGAAGGCATGTGTTTTACTATCGAGCCAATGATCAACGCGGGTAAATTCGGTTGTACTGTTGATGCTCAAGATGATTGGACGGTTTACACTGGTGACGGTAAGAACTCTGCGCAGTGGGAACACACTATCGTGGTAACCAAAGAAGGTTGTGAAGTGCTTACACTTCGCAGCGACGATACCATTCCACGTATGATGAAAAACGTTTAATCACCCATCACTTTCCATATCCCCGCCCATGCGGGGATATTTTTTATCTGCAGCAAATTTGTTAGATTGCTAATAGTTTTAGCTTGCACGGATAGCAAATATGACCCTTCAGTC
Organism: Vibrio sp. M260121; assembly: GCF_036533715.1. Taxonomy (NCBI): domain Bacteria; kingdom Pseudomonadati; phylum Pseudomonadota; class Gammaproteobacteria; order Vibrionales; family Vibrionaceae; genus Vibrio; species Vibrio sp. M260121. The sequence continues at coordinate 63,945 of NZ_JATABF010000028.1, forward strand.
ACCTCTTACGTTTACCGATGAACAGATAAACATCGGCGAACTTAAGCAAGAACTCGAAAAATTCAGTTCATACCAAAAAGAAGAATTTCTACAGCACCACCCTGTGACCAACCTTGTTTTGTCACGCGCTGAGTACATGGATTTACTCCTCAATCGTTTATGGCAACACTTCGGATTCAAAGACATACATAATATTTCCTTAGTTGCCGTCGGTGGTTACGGACGTGGTGAATTACATCCTCTGTCTGATATCGACATTTTGATTCTGTCGCAGAACAAGCTGCCAAACGCTCTGGAAGCTAAAATCAGTGAGTTCATTACCCTATTGTGGGATTTACGCCTAGAAGTCGGCCACGCAGTGCGCACTGTGGATGAATGTGCAGAGATTGGACGTTCAGACTTAACCGTTGCCACGAACCTGCAAGAAGCGCGTTTGCTTTGCGGCAGTGAAGACACTTTCCAAGCCTTAAAGAAAGTAGTGCTATCTGATTCTTTCTGGCCAAGCGAAACTTTTTACCGTGCCAAGATTCAAGAGCAGCGTGAACGCCACGCGCGCTACCATGACACCACCTACAATCTTGAACCCGACATTAAGTCGACCCCAGGCGGTCTACGTGATATTCACACTTTAAGCTGGGTGGCACGACGTCACTTCGGTGCGACCTCATTGTTGGAGATGAGTCGCTACGGATTCTTAACCGATGCGGAATACCGCGAGCTGGTTGAATGTCAGGATTTCCTATGGCGTGTACGTTTTGCCCTGCATATAGAGCTGCGTCGTTACGACAACCGATTAACTTTTGCTCATCAGGCACAAGTCGCTGAGCACCTTGGCTACGTTGGAGAAGGTAACCGAGGCGTCGAGATGATGATGAAGGAGTTCTACCGTACCCTTCGTCGTGTGGCAGAGTTGAATAAGATGCTACTCAAGCTGTTCGATCAAGCGATCATCAATGGTGGCGCTTCCGAGGATGCAGAAATCATCGATGAAGATTTCCAACGTCGTGGCGCACTGATCGAAGCACGCAAACCAGCACTCTTCCAAGCACGCCCAGAAACAATTTTAGATATGTTCCTGCACATCGCCAATGATTCGAGTATTGAAGGCGTAAGCCCTCCAACGTTGCGTCAGTTACGTACTGCGCGTCGTCGATTAAACAAGTTCTTGCACACTATTCCAGAAGCACGTGAAAAATTTATGGCGCTGTGCCGTCATCCAAATGCACTGCATAAGGCGTTCAGTCTAATGCACAAGCTTGGCGTACTGGCGGCGTATCTTCCGCAATGGAGCCAAATTGTCGGCCAGATGCAATTCGACCTATTCCATGTATATACCGTGGATGAGCACAGTATTCGTCTACTCAAGCACATTAACACCTTCAGCTACGCAGAGAACCACAGTAAACACCCAATTTGCTGCGAAGTTTATCCTCGAATTCAGAAGAAAGAGCTACTGATTCTGGCCGCGATTTTCCACGACATCGGTAAAGGACGTGGTGGTGACCATTCGGTGATCGGCGAAGGTGAGGCATATGATTTCTGTATTGAGCACGGCTTGTCTAAGCCAGAAGCGAAATTGGTAAGTTGGCTAGTAAGGCATCACTTATTGATGTCCGTGACGGCTCAACGCCGAGACATTTACGACCCGGACGTGATCACCGAATTTGCTAAGCAAGTGCGTGATGAAGAGTACCTTGAGTACCTTGTGTGTCTGACGGTAGCCGATATCTGCGCGACCAACCCTGAGCTTTGGAACAGCTGGAAACGTACCTTGCTCGCAGAGTTATTCTATTCCACCCAACGTGCGCTGCGCCGTGGCCTAGAAAACCCTGTAGATGTGCGTGAACGTATTCGTCATAACCAACAAATGGCCTCTGCCCTATTACGCAAAGAAGGCTTCTCTGCTCGTGAAATTGAAGTACTGTGGCAGCGCTTTAAAGCCGATTACTTCTTGCGTCATACCCACAAGCAAATCGCTTGGCACTGCGAACATTTACTTCATATGGAAGATCCAAGTAAACCGTTGGTTCTGATCAGTAAGAAAGCCACACGTGGCGGTACTGAAGTGTTCGTCTACAGCCCGGACCAACCGGCGTTGTTTGCTACTGTCGTTGCTGAGCTTGACCGTCGCAACTTTAACGTACACGACGCACAAATCATGACCAGTAAAGATGGTTATGTACTCGATACCTTTATGGTACTGGACCAACACGGTAAAGCGATTGAAGAAGGTCGTCACAGCGCAGTGACCAAACACATTACGCACGTACTGGAAGATGGCCGTCCGACGAAAATTAAGACGCGCCGTACACCAAACAAACTTCAGCATTTCAACGTAAAAACCAAAGTCGACTTCCTGCCAACCAAGAGCAAAAAACGCACTTTGATGGAGTTTGTCGCTCTCGATACACCAGGGCTTCTGGCGAAAGTCGGCCGTACCTTTGCTGACTTGGGCATTAACCTCCATGCAGCAAAAATCACCACCATTGGTGAGCGCGCTGAAGACTTGTTTATTCTGACGAGTGAAGCCGGCGGCAGGCTCAGTGAAGAGCAACAAGACGAGCTGCGTGAAAAGCTGATTGAAAAACTCTCTGACCCAGTTTCGGCTTGAGAGAAAACCAGCGCTTGATCAACAACTAAGGTGGGCAAGAACGATAGCGATCTTGCCCACAAGTTGAGCAATTTGACTAAATATCAGCTATCTAGCTCATAAATGGGCTGCTACAGTTGTATGGACTCCAATTCAATACACAGAGGTAGCCTATGTATCCACACCTCACTGGTTTGGGCATCCATGACCCAAAACAGATTGAACGTTACTCCCTGCGCCAAGAAGCACACAAAGACGTCCTAAAGATCTACTTTCACAAACAGAAAGGCGAGTTTTTCGCTAAGAGTGTGAAGTTCAAATACCCACGCCAAGTTAAAAATGTATTAGTAGATAGCGGCAGTCATAAATACAAAGAAGTAACCGAAATCAACCGTAACCTGACGCTTGTGATCGATGAGCTAAACAAGATCACTAAGCCTGTGAAAGTGGCTGAAGTGGATGTAAAAGAAAAGATTCTCTCTGATCTTCGTCACTTGGAGAAAGTCGTTTCCAGCAAGATCGCCGAGATCGAAGCGGATCTAGAAAAGCTGAAATAAAACATTAAGACTGAAAAATTAAAAAGGGGTTGGTACCGATACCAACCCCTTTCTTTGTTTAATACAGCGAATAGCGGATCAACCTAACCGCTTATTGCACCAACGATGCATCCCACTCAAATCTCGCAAATAACTGCTGCCAAGTTTCATCGATATTGGCTTTCATCACGATTTCTTCATCGGTAAACGGATGCACAAAGCGCAACTCTGATGCATGCAGCAACAGTCGATGAGAGTCGAATTCGGTACGGTACAACTTGTTGTGCTTGCCATCACCGTGTGTCGTATCACCAACGATTGGATGACGTAGGTGAGCCATGTGACGACGCAACTGATGCTTACGCCCAGTCTTTGGCTTCATTTCCATCAAACAGTATCGTGTGGTCGGGAACTTGCCTGTTGAATAAGGAACTTCCACTTTTGCTAGCGGTTTATATGCCGTTACTGCTTCTTGTGCTTCTTTCTCTTGCGAAGCAAACTTATCGGCAATCTTATCGAGTTCGACTTTCAGAGCGTAATCCAGTACGCCTTCTTCCTCGATCCAGCCTCGAACGATCGCATGATAGGTTTTCTCCATCTTGTGCTCAGCAAACATAGGCATGACTTGTGAAGCAACTTCGCTGGATAAAGCAAACACAAGTACACCTGAGGTTGGGCGATCCAAACGATGCAGTGGAAACACATGCTGACCAATTTGATCGCGCAGCGTTTGCATCACGAATTGAGTCTCATGCTTATCCAACCAACTACGGTGCACGAGCATTCCGGCAGGTTTGTTGACCGCAACAAAGTACTCGTCCTGATAAACGATCTCTAATACAACGGGTTCAACGGATGGTGATGTTTCTTGTTCTGACATTGAGGTTACTTACATAGTTCGTCGATGGTTCGAATAGTCACTAATAGCTCGGCGTAATGCGGCTCTTGTTTCCACGCTTCTGCAAAATACGGCTCAATAGAAAAGCCACGTGGCAAAGGTTGGTTACTTTCCACTAACGCATGCATACGGGCAATAAAGATCCACTGCAGCCACTCATGCGGGTGAAGTGTATCAATAGCAAATGGTTCCGTACTTTGCAGTGCTTTTTCCGATGGCATAGTGTGCTGCCACAGATCATGATGGCGCAATTGTGCTTCAAGTTGTTGAAGTAAGTCGACCAATTGGGTGTTTGTTGCCATTAATTCCGCCTCGAACCTTGAATTAGCCGAGAATGATACCATTTCTTGTGAAAAGAACATTAGGATGTCGTATTTAATGGAAAACATTCAGACCCTCACTCAGCTGTTAAATAACAGCCATTGTGAATATCAAATCTTCGACCTTGGTCGTCGTATCAAAACCATCGATGCACAAGTGTTTGCGGATGTGGAAAAAGGCCAGTGCCCTTACCCATTCCCAATGCAGCGTAAAGCGCACCTCGCAATCGCGTACTGGAATGAGCAAAAGCAGCCTTGGATTTGGTTTCTAAAGTTTGAGCTGGATGAGCGTGGTTTGCTTAAGCAATCCGACATCGGAAACTTCATTAAATACGTCGTTGAAGCGATGGGTACTCGCCTGAGTGAGGAAATGTCGGAAGAGCAACAACAAAAGCTTTCTAACAACCCATACACGTTTAAACCTGCAGAAGAAAAGATGGCTGTCTTCCACAGCCAAGTTCGCGCGAACTTAGACTTACCCACCAGCCAGTATTACGAGCACACTCAGCACTACTTTACCGGTGACCTAGGTTGGGACAACTGGCAAACGGTTGGTCTGCAAGGCATCACTGATATTGCCGCACGCCTGGGCAAAGAACAAAATGCCGTGACTTTGCGTATAGCGCTTAACCACTTGCCTAATGAACCACTTTACGCCCTACTCGGCGCGCTTGAACATGTCGACCTACAAGAACGTTTGGCTGAGCGCATTGCCGAGAAAGCGCAGCAAGAAATCGAAAGCAACGAACCTGACTTGTTCTTACTTTCTGCTCTGATTCGAGCTCTGGCGGGTGCACCGATCAAGGTGTCACAGCCCATCTTAACAATGATTTTGCAAAGCCCGCGCTTGAGTCACCAAGAAGTGTTGATCGGTATCGCTGGCCGTACTTGGCACTTATTAGCCAACGCAGATATCGCTGAACAATTTTTGCTGCGCCTCGCACAAACGGGTAACCAAGCCCTATTTAATCAGTTGTTTGCCGATTTAGTTATGCTTCCAGAGCTAAGAATGGTATTGCTACCTTTGTTGCACTCTAGCCCATCGGAAGAGCTAGCGACGGCATTAGTCAAACTGCAGCAAGCAACAAAGGGATAATGAAGGATTAGGGATGATCGGTGACCTACTAGCCATTTTAGGACTGTGCTTTTTTTGTTTTTTGTTTTGGCAACAACGACGTCAGTCAGAGTTGGCAAAAGCGGCTATTTCGCGTAAGTGTGATCAATTAGATTTGCAATTAGTCAGCATTGCATTTGGTGCGCATAAATTGAAAACGCCAGACGGAATCTGGCGTTGGCATACAGTGTATCAATTTGAGTTTTCATCCCTTGGTGATGACTGCTACCAAGGTGAGTTAACGATGATCGGGTTTAGGCCGCTGAACTTTCACCTACCGCCACATCGCTTGTGAATTCCATTTCAAAGTAAGGGCCGTAAAGGTCCTTGCTTTCTCTTTTCTTCGTAAATCCCAGTTTTTCCAGTACTGCCATGGATGCTTCGTGGTGGCTATTCACACTTGCTTTGACTTTGTGCAGCCCAAGCTCACGGCACGCTTTCGGGAAAAACGCCTTTAGCGCTTCTGTCGCTAACCCTTTGCCCCAATAAGCCTTATCAAAGATAAAACCTAGCTCTGGTTCATGATCTAGGTTTGAAATGAACACGTGTCCCATGTAATCACGGCTTGTACTCTCAAGCACCGCCATACTGTGGACATTCTCATCATCCAAGATCTTCTCAAACAACTGTTTGGCAGAAGATACGGTATGAGGTCCATTCATCTCTGCGCGGTTTTTAGCGCAGCAATTTAACATCACGAACTCTAGTTGCAACGACTCATTGTAGGGTAGAAGAAGCATTCTTCTGGTTACTATGGTCACATCTGTTCCTTGATTACAGCAAACTTAATTTATCCACATAGCAAAATTCAATAACGATAGTTTTGTTATCGCTTTGACATTGTTATGCGGTACATAACGCCATTTAGAGAAGCCGAAAGTTAAACCAACTGATTGGAAAGGATATTGATCTGGATTGTTTTTTATTCAGTGTTGTAAGGAATTTATAAATAATGTGATATTGACACTTTTAATTATTTTAAGTTATGTAAGTGCCAAAATAAGAAAGACCCCGACACTAGCGTATCGGGGCCATAGTCTTACTCGCAGCAGTCCGGCTACTAATTAGTGCTCCATGCATCATCCATAATAGTGGCTGAATCCGTCAGCTTAGTCCTTACGTCGCCGTCCTAGCGGTGTCCTTATCATCCTGATTGCTAACATTCCCCGTTAGCACACATCACTTGTTCCTTGAGCGGTGTCCTTTGCATCGTCCTGATGCTGTCCTTACCTCAATCCAATGAGGGGTCCATTGTCTATCCTTAGTCATCAACATCCTATTGATGAATGTATCCTTACAATGTCCTACGCTCCTTGCTTGATCACTCATCCTGAATAATCAAATCGTCGTCCTGACGATGACCAAATCCTTGGTGCTTTCCTGTTCCATGTCTGCTTCCTGCCGACAAGGTTTAATTTACGCTTTTCCCTTTAAATCACAATCTACCCGAGAAAATCTTTTGTTGAAAAACTTCGTTAACAGCATGTTAAAATGATATTTTTCATGTACTTAAATGCAAAGCATTCTGTTTGGCTGATGACGAAATCGTTTTCTCTCACAACCCGTGTGAGAGATCTCGCACAAGGCACTGCCGAAATTGCTATTCGCTAAAATCAACCGCGCAAAGTATGATGATAGAAGTCATTTTAGTAGGGACAAATTATGTTAACTCAAGACGTCACTAAAGAGCTGGAAGCCGTGATGGAGCAGCTACAACAGCAAGGCAAAGAGCCCACTGTGGCTCTGGTCAAAGCACGAATGAAAACGCCCGTGCCGATGCCTGCATTAATCGCAACCATCAAAAGTTGGAAGAGCGCAAACCGTATCCCTAAAGTGGAAGTAGCGGTGCAAACTCCGAAAGAAGAAGATCGCATTGTTGCGCTGGAGAATACCGTGGCGAAGTTGGTTGCTCGAGTAGAGGAACTGGAAGCAAAACTCAATGAGAAAACATCATGAAGCTGTGGGTAGATGCGGATGCTTGTCCGAAAGTAATCAGAGAGACGATTGTACGCGCCGCTGAGCGCACAGGCGTTGAATGTACATTTGTAGCCAACCATGTGGTCCCTGTACCTAAACGAGCCAATATCCACTCCTTGCAAGTCCCTGCTGGCTTTGATATTGCCGACAATGAAATTGTTCGTCGTGTCGAAGCCAATGACTTAGTAATCACCTCTGATATCCCATTGGCAGACGAAGTGATCAGCAAAGGTGCTCAAGCACTGAGCTCACGAGGCGAGTTATACACCAAAGACACCATCAAAGCGCGCTTGAATATCCGTGATTTCATGGACACCATGCGCTCAAGTGGCATTCAGACTGGCGGCCCTGCAGCTTTGTCTCAAACGGAGCGCAGAGAGTTCGCTAACCACCTCGATAGAATCCTTGCCAAGCGTTGATTGCGCCTCCCCCTCGCATGAAAATCATTCGTTGATGAAATAGGAATCACAAAACTCCGTTCTTTGTTGTTAGAACAAGAACGGAGTTTTATTTATGAAGTCACGGATTGCCTTTTCTCTCACTTTGCTTTTATCGAGCCCTCTTTCATTGGCTAACAATGAGTCTTTTGGCATTGTTGGCGGCAGCGCCACCTATGGCGAAAGCGTGTTTTCCATCAAAGACACCCCTCAATTTGGCGCAACACCGAATCTGTTTTATTCAGGGCCGATAGGTTTTATCGATGGCAGCTTAGCCAACTGGCAAGCGTTACCCTACGTAGGCGTATCGGCCAATTGGCGTTTTGCAGAAGTCTCCGATACCTTTGCCGATTTGCCAAATGGCATCAACGACCGCGATGGTAATGGCGAGCTTGGTATTACCTTAGGAACGGTTGGCGCGAGACTGACTTATTTGCATGATGTCACTTCAGAACACAATGGCTATGAAGTTCAATTGCATCTCGGTCGGACGTTAGAAACTTGGTTGCCACCTTTTACCCTGACTCCATATCTTGAAGTCGACTATCGTGACAAAAAACTCTCTCACCACCTCTACAGTGTCTCTGCACAAGAGGCCGCTGCATCTGGGTTAAACGAGTTCAAAGCCGACTCTACTTTTGTTTATCAAGCGGGAATTATCGGTTTGTATGAGTTCACACCATCTTGGATTGGCATTTCTAAAGCTGAGTTTGTGCATCACGATAGCGACAGCCCTTTAATTCAGCGTGATGTGGGATGGTCGTTTGAAGTCGGCCTAACTTATCGCTTCTCCGGACTTTAAACAAAAAAGCCTGCGATAGACGCCTGTCTCTTGATCACAAGTCTAGTGATCAAGAGACATTGCGAGCTCGTAGCCTTCAAGGATGGTTTGCAGTTTAAACCATCCTTCCCAAAGTGCCTTTATTGAAGCTCTGCCCGTCCTCTTGGTATCTTTCCAACCACCTAATTTGG
>NZ_JATABF010000029.1:0-72656 GCF_036533715.1 Vibrio sp. M260121
CAAATTGTTCTTGTGCCCAAAGTTTAGCGTCTGAATATGTCATCTTAGTGTTTCAGTGAGGAATAGTAAGTGATCAGATCGCACACACGTTAAAGAGTTCAAAAAAAATCCCCAAGCTACAAGCTTGGGGATTTGTGTATAAGAGACAGACTGGTGGCAAGGACAACGGTTTAAATTACTCTAACTTGTCGGTATTGCGGTTTCTTTGCTCGGGTTTGCGTGGTTAATGCTGCCATCGGCAACACGTCCTGATGTTTGGTCAGCTTTGTTAATGGTGTTGTCAGGCATTTGTTGGGCAGGATTTACCGCATTGGGTAAGCAAGCTCCCACTCCTAGCAGCGGCATTACTTGGGGGTTCATTACCGCTTCTATCTTTGGGCTTTTACTCTCTCCTCTTCTACTAGAGTCCATTCACGTTACGTTGCAAGGCGTAATGCTCGCGGTTGTATCCGGCGCCATCGCCTCTGGTTGCGGTTACGTCCTTTGGTATCAAGTGATGAAGAAACTAACATTATTGCAAGCGGCGGTAAGCCAACTTTCCGTGCCAGTTATTGCTTTAGTGCTAGGAAGCTTTCTGTTGGGTGAAGTGCTGACTGTACACTCCATCATTACCAGCTCAGTCATTCTTGGCGGTATCAGTTTGGTATTTTTATCTCGCTCTCAAAAAAGTGCTTAACACTCAGACAAGCCAATAAAAAATCGAAACTTTCCTCTAAACTTCAAGAACATCATCTATGCTTTTGTTAGGTATTTGTTTTCACAAAATGTTGGAAGTGTTCAGTACCTAAGACGCTGGCGACTTATTTTGATTTGAAATTTGGTGTGGTAATTCCTGCAAATATGTATCAGTAATGAGATTTTCTAGTTAAACGTTTTCTTGCTCATTTTTCCCTCATGCCATAAGCGGTGGGGAGTGAACGGTGATTTGGGCACTTTTACCTCATTTGGTTTTGACAAAGGATTTACAAACCACTTCTTTTCAATCGCTATATTCCGCCTCCGCGATTTATTCAGAACGAAATTCTGATTATTGATTGAATAAATTCATCGACTTACAACCATAAGCCTGAGCTAACTGTGACACTATGAACGATAAAAGCAAATTCGCCACAAAAGTAGCGCTTAGCCTGACTCTGGCTTATCTGATCCCGTTTTCAATGGGTTGGCCGCAAGCTTCTACAGCGGCGACCACTGTTATGCTGATCGCTTCAACAGGCAGCCGTCGTGAATCGCTAGCGAAAGGCACATTGCGAGTGTTGGGTACTTTGGTCGGTGCTGTGATTGGCTTGTTGCTAGTTGGAATGTTTGCCCAAGACCGCTTCATGTACATGCTCAGTGTCTCTGTGGTTGTGTCCTTTATCTTCTATTTCCGTAACGCTTACCAAAAAGATCCAACCTTACTTGCCTTAACCGGTGTAATGACTTTGATGATGTCTAACGGTGGCGATGCAGAGGGCGCGTTTATGTACGGCGTTGACCGCGCGTACATGACCATCTTTGGCGTGGTGCTTTACACCTTGGTCGGCACCTTCTTATGGCCAACAAAGACAGAGCAAAACCTTCGTCAGCTTATTGAACAACTTAACCAAGCTCAGCAAGCCCTGTTCGCAGCGATTTTACAGAACTTCGAACAAAGGCATGCTCAGCAGCAAGGGTTGGTTCCTGCTTCAGGCACGCAGGACAGTGAAGAAGACGAAGAACCTAAGCCCACTATCGACGAGTTACTAGACAAAGTATTCGCCGCACAAAACGCGTTAGAGCAACGCTTCGCAACCGTCAGTGTCGAGTGCAGTGATGTCTCGGCCTACATGAAAGAATGGCAACTTGCCGTCCACTTCAATAAGCAAATAACCCAAGAACTCAGCGTGGCAGCACACAGTCACTTTAGCCACCAGCAAGACCGAGGCTGCATCAATAACTTCGATCAAGCCATCGAAGAAATTCAAGCACTATTCAAAACCTGCCAAGAAATGTGGGACAACGAGGGGCCAGCTTACCGCGCTCAGGAATTTAACGTTGATTACAACCAACAAGCTTTGTCAGATGCTCCCCATCTAGTCAAAGGCTCTGCCCTTACACTGGGCCACTTACTTAAGCTAATGCATCAGAGCTTATCTCGCCTTGCAGAGAGCATCAGCTGTATTGATTCGGTCACCAATAATGTCTCGTTCAAACAAGATCTGCCGAAGCAGAAGAGCAAGTTCCTTTGGTGGGATGCCGAAAACTTCAAAACGGCAGTGAAAACCTTCACGACATATTGGGTGGCTGGGTTGATTTGGATTTACTTCAACCCACCGGGTGGCTACTCGTTTGTTACCTTCTCAACCATCTTTATGTCACTGCTGTCGTTCGTACCTGTTCACCCATTCATGCTGCTGATTTTGTTTACGTTCGGCTTCCTGTTTGCGGTGCCTTCGTACGTCTTCATCTTGCCGGGATTAGAACTCGGTGGTGAACTCGGGTTGTTCATCTTCATCTACACCTTTATCGGCTTCTACTTGTTTAAAGGGCCGGTGACCATCTTCTACATGATTGGTTTGTTTGTCCTCGGTCTCGACAACAACATGACCTATCACTTTGGCATTCTGATGACGATCATGACCTTGTTCTACATGGTGGTGTTCATGATCATTTTCGCTCACTACTTCCCTTTCAGTTCCCGCCCAGAACATTTGTTCTTAACACTGAAAGAGCGCTATTTCAGGCACGTTGGCGACCTATTTACCAGCTATCATGAACAGTCTGAATCTACATTTAATAAGATGAAACGCTCACTGCACTTGGTGACACTGAACGTTTCCTCTAAAAAGCTCAAAGTGTGGGGGTCGAAGATCAACCACAAGCTGTTCGACAAGACACCGCCAGAAGCAATTGGTGCATTCAGTAAGTCTTGTGACGCTTTAAGCAACCACGTAAACATCTTGATTGCCGCCGAACAAAAGCTATTAAGTAACCCACTTATCAAACAGTTACGTAGCAAACATACCGATTCCATATTACCTCTGATGGCCGGTGCATTAGCAAGCCACCAGACGACCGACGAACTCGATTCTGTGTTCGAACAATACAGCCAAGATTACCAATCCTTTGAAAATAAACTGGAAGATTTCTTTAGTGAGTTGGATTTATCTGACTACGTTTATTCAGAGATAGCTGGTTTTTATATCTTGCTGAATTTAAAAAGGAACGTGTTCGAAGCGATAAATCAATGCAAGCAAACCTACGAGGATATCGATTGGGTGAACTTACGTCAGAAGCGGTTTTAAAGGTGAGGATATGATGCTTCTAAAACTAACTAAACCAAGCCTCGCCATACTCTCTGTTCTCGGATTGAGTGCGTGTACAACTTTGGGTCCGGATTACGTCCACCCAGAGCAAACCGCCTTGCCAAGTGATTGGTCGGTAGAAAAAGCGGCGCAAGACACACAGCAATCCGAGCAAAAACTGCAACAGTGGTGGCAGCAGTTCAACGATCCAACGCTGAACCAGCTGGTTGAGATGGCGAGCCAACAAAACCTCGATCTTGAGGCGGCGGGGCTACGTATCGTCCAAGCACGCTCGCTATTGGGTATCTCCACAGGATTGCAATACCCACAAGTGCAAACCGTATCCGGTAACTTAGCCAGAGCTTATGTGAACGACCAAGGTGTGAATAACGCTGCCTTGTCGTTTGACGCAGGCTGGGAAATGGACATCTGGGGCAAATACGCACGCGGCATTGAATCTGCCGAAGCGGGATACTATGCATCGATTGCGTCTTACCACGACATCATGGTGACCATCACCTCTGAGGTAGCACGCAACTACATCAACTACCGCACGTTCCAAGAGCGTATTTTGCTCTCTCGTCGAAACATCGAGATCCAAGAGCGCGTGGTGAATATTACTCAGGTGCAGTTTGATTCGGGTAACGTAACCGAGCTTGACGTTCAGCAAGCGAAGAACCAACTCTTCAATACTAAAGCGGCGCAACCTTCGCTTGAAATTGCAATGAAGCAGTCGCGCACAGCATTGGCGTTGCTGTTGGGTGTCCTGCCAGAAGACGTTGAGAAGCTGTTGCAATCTGATGGCTTTGCCCAACGTATGGCAGATTACGAAAACCAGTTTAAATCCTCAGGCAGAAAACCAGCCTTGTCTGGTAATGATGAACGCTCCATCGTGCCTCGCCCTCCTCTATTGGATGACAAAGTGGATGCGAACTTAGTAATGCGTCGACCTGACTTGCAGGTTTCAGAGATGCAAGCGCGAGCGCAAAGTGCTCAGATTGGCGTTGCAGAAACAGCACTGTACCCAAGCTTCACCCTGTTCGGTTCAATTGGTATCGACAGCACAGTACCTGACGGCAGCAGCTTTAGTTTCAGTGACTCGTTGACCATGGTCGCAGGGCCAAGCTTTAGCTGGAACATTTTTCAGTACGGCCGAGTGAAGAACAACATCCGCTTTGAAGATGCTCGCTTCCAAGAAACCATCACCAACTACAACAAGAAGGTGCTGCAAGCCGTTAATGAAGTAACTAATGCGCTGGAAGCTTACGACTTGTACTTGGAGCAAAAATCGCTGCGTCTGCAATCAGTGAACTCATCCATTCGCGCGTTCAACATCTCGATGACCCAGTACGAAAACGGTCAGATTTCTTTTGAGCGTCTGCTGAATTCAGTAGAGAAAATGACTCGTGCAGAAGACAGCTACGCCACCATCAAAGGTAACGTCGCAAACCAAGTGGTTGCCCTCTACAAAGCACTCGGTGGCGGTTGGGAAACCCAAACTGGTAAGCCTTTCTTATCAGAAACCGTTGCAAAACAGATGCAAGACCGCAGCGATTGGGATGATTTGCTAGACGAAGAAGAACGCGTTCTGCCGCCACTGCTTCTTGAGCAACCATCAGACAAAACACAAGCGGACGATGCCCAGAAAAATAGTACCGAGCAAACAAGTGCTGAGGAAAAAAGTGCAGAGCAAGATGGGGAGGTGCAGTAATGCCACACGAACTCTCTTGGGGTGACGTTTACTTCTCACCGCTGCTCTTAGTGCTGATTCTAGCTGTCACCGCTACATGGATAACGGTGATCATTTTGAACAAAACGCGCTTGTCTCGTTTCATTGCGTTTCCGTCTCTGACATTCATTGCCATCATGGTGTTTTACGTGGTGGCCATCGACAGTTTTTATATACAGTTTTAGGTGCCCAACAAGATGAAAAAACTACTCGTTATTGCACTCAATCTTGTCATTCTTGGTGGCGCGGCATGGCTGGGCTATCAGAAATTCGAAGAGTATTTTAACAACCCGTGGACCCGTGATGGTCAAGTACGCGCGAACGTTATCAAGGTCGCACCTCGTGTGTCTGGTCCTATCGTTAATGTTGCCGTTCTGGACAACCAAGAAGTAAAGCAAGGCGACCTGCTATTTGAGATCGACCCGACCACTTACGAAGTTGCCCTATCACAAGCGGAAGTGGCGTTGGAAAAAGCGATCGTCAGCTCTCGCGGTAAAAAGATCGAGTACGATCGTTTAAAAGACATTCGTGCCAAAGACCGCGGCGCAGTTTCTCACAAAGACCTCATCCGTCGTGAGATCACTTATGAGGAGTCACTACTGCAAATCAAATCAGCAGAAGAACAGCTTAAATCTGCACGTCTAAATCTTGGCTACACCAAAGTTTACGCATCGGTCGATGGATTTGTTTCTAACCTTGATATCCGTAACGGCACACAAGCCGTGGCAAACCAGCCGTTAGTGGCACTTATCGACAAACATAGCTTCTGGGTATTCGGTTTCTTTCGTGAGAGTCAATTGGCGCAAATCGCTCCGGGTAGCGATGCTCGTGTGACCTTGATGTCTCACCCAGACACACCAATCGACGCTACGGTCGACTCGATTGGCTGGGGTATCGCACCGAAAGACGGCACGGTGGGTTACAACCTACTACCAAACGTGAATCCGGTATTCCAATGGATTCGCTTAGCGCAACGTATTCCCGTTCGCGTTTCTCTACATGAATTGCCAGAAGGCGTTGACCTTCGCTTTGGCCTTTCTGCTTCCATCATGGTGATGAAAGACTCATCACAAGAACAAGAGTAGGAGTTAAAAGGGCATAACCATGGTTATTGGAAAAAAACTCAAAAATATCAATGAAGAAAACAACTTCTTCTATCTGACCCTAGCGCTTATCGGACTATTGATCGGCGGTGCGTTTGTTCAGGTCGTTGGAGAAGGTGCAATGGAGCATCTGTTGCAAGGTTTCACCATCATCACCTTTATCGTCTGCATGGCGAGCTTGCGCTTTGACAAAAACTGGTCGCGCTTTCTCTACACCTTGCTTGGCACCTGGGTCGTAGTGATCGTCATCAAGGCCGTTTTGGGCATTAAAGAGATGGATGTGGTGATGCTTGCTCTCACCTTCGCGTTCTTCTTTGGTACGTTCAAATCTATTGCGCGACAAATTCTTTTCACTGGGCATGTGAACACCAACAAAGTGATTGGCTCAGTTGCCCTGTTTTTGCTGTTGGGTCTGATGTGGGCAATTGCTTACCTCATCCTTCTTGAGTTCTCTCCAAACTCCTTCACAGGGATGGAAGCCATCTCTTGGGGGCAGAACTTCTCAAATGCAGCGTATTTCAGTTTCGTCACCTTAACCACTCTCGGTTATGGCGACATCAGCCCTCTAACACCATTGGCACAAGTCGTTGTGTATTTAGAGGCCATTGTAGGTGTGTTTTATATGGCGATTGTTGTTTCAAGTCTCGTCAGTTCCAACATTGAACATCAGGTAAACAAAAATGGATAAACAATCGGAAAAAAATGAGAGTAAGATTTTCATCAGTAACATGGTGGAATCTGCTATACGAATCGGCTTGATTTTAATCTTGCTGATGTTTACGTACGACATCATAAAACCTTTCATTCTTCCTGTGATTTGGGGGGCCATCATCGCGGTAGCATTGATGCCAATTTGTAAGAAGCTGGAAAGGGTGTACGGTGGTAAACGTGGTCTGGCTGCAACGACAATTGCATTGTTGGGTATCGCCCTTCTAGTTGCGCCTCTTGTCATGGTTTCAGGCTCTATAGTTGATGGTGCAACTCACGCACTTGAAGTACTTCAAAACGGCGACATCAAAATCCCCGGTCCAAAACCTTCTGTTGCTGAATGGCCTCTTGTCGGTGATAAGCTTTATGAAGTATGGACACTGTTTGCGACTAACTTAGAAAAAGCAATTCAAACCTTCATGCCACAAATCAAGTCGGGTCTAACGTCTCTGCTTGGCATGGTCGGTGGTGCTCTAGGTAGCTTGCTACTTTCTATCATTTCACTAGCGATTGCTGCTGGCTTTATGACTTACTCGGAGTCAATTGCCTCTGGCTTGCGAACCGTTGCTGTACGTACGGCTGGTGATAACGCGAAGAGTTGGACAACGCTTATTGCCGCAACCATTAAGAGTGTATTGCTTGGCGTAGTGGGTGTCGCTGCAATCCAAGCGCTACTGATTGGTGCGGGCTTCTTTATCTTCGGTGTTCCAGCAGCAGGCCTACTGACTCTGATTCTGATGATTCTTTGTATCGCTCAGCTCCCTGCACTGCTTGCTGTACTGCCGGTGGTTGGCTACATGTACATGACCAACGACACGAGCACAGCAACCATGTTTACGGTTTGGGTTGTGGTCGCAGCGCTGTCTGAGAACTTGTTTAAACCCATGTTGATGGGTCGCGGTGTTGATGTTCCAATGCCTGTGATTCTGCTTGGTGCAATCGGCGGTATGCTCTTCTACGGCATCGTTGGTCTGTTCTTGGGTGCCGTTATCCTAGCGATTTGGTACGAACTGTTCGTTTGGTGGTTGAGCATTGAGAAAGCACAACAGCAAGAAGAGAGCTTGCGAGAAGAGAAGGATGAAGCACAAGCCGAATCAGGACACGGTGCGGGCATCTAATCCTTATTAATCATCTCATCAATTGAAACAAACCGCTGCCTTTGCAGCGGTTTGCGCAACTAAGTTCACAGTTTCATTGTTTGCTATCCGATTAAAATGACGTTCTTGTTAAATTTTCAATCTTCTTACATTAGGGAGTTGCAATCAGACAATGATCGATGCACTCTCGATGACCACTAATACAGTGCTTAGGATAAAAACAATGAAATTGATCAAGCCTTTAACTTGCGCGCTTGCTCTGGCAATGAGTGGCATGGCTTTCGCGGATGTGACAGTAACCGTTCCTGACGACGTTTCTATTTTGGCGGCTAACGGCGAGAAAGTGAAATTATCGGGTGGCTTCTTTGCTTCAGAACGTTCACTAACTCTACCAGATGGCGTTAACCAAGTTGTATTCCGTTACTCACCATACTTCAGCCAAGGCAATGATCGCCTAAGCGTGGAAAGTGACGTTATCGTAACTCGTTTCGACGCCGTGGACGCAGAACTAAGCCTACAAGTTCCTGAATACCGTGACCTTCGCCAAGCGGAAGACAAAATCAAAGACCTAGATTGGAAGTTGATTGATGCTTCTGGCAACGCAATTGCGGTAGAGCAAGACAAGCTAATCAAACCTGGCATGCAAATCGGTCGTGATTACGTGCGCGAAGTGGAAGATTACAACAAGACTGGTGGCGTAGCGGCAATCGGTGTTGCAACAGCAGCGGTTCAACCTGTAACACTTCCGGCAAAAATTCCAGCAGACATGAAGCAAACGAAGCCTGCGACAATGAAAGCAGATTCAACGGCTGAAGAAATGCTGCATTTCTGGTACCAAAAAGCGGACGCCGAGACACAAGCGCGCTTTAAAGACTACATCAACCAGCAATAAGCCCGTTGTGTAGTTAACGAAAGATTCAATGCAAAAAGCCACACTCGAGTGTGGCTTTTTTAATTCAGAATTTATACGCCAAGGTCAGCATTGGACCATAGAATCGGTAGGTAACATCGAGCGCGGACTTATCACTTTCATAGTCCACGCCGACTTCGTAATAGTTGAATGACCCCGTAATACTGAACTGATCGGTAAAGAAGTATTTCGCACCGACGTCGAGCTCTAATAAATAGCCCTCGATATCATCCACTGCGAGATAGAAAATCTGCGCATGACTTTTCAAGATCCAATCTTGATTAAGCGAATACTCCGCCCGAATGCCTAAATCAGGTAAAGGAGCCGTAACATCACTCAGTACCGTCTCATCTACAAACATCACCGGAAACTCATCAACGCCACTCACTTTTGCGCCAAGCTTGCCATCTAAACCTAATGACAGCCACATCACGTGCAGCCCCGCCAATACATCCACCGCCCATTTATCACTGGTGTAAAACTGATAACCGTAACCTAGGCGTGCAATATCAATGTTCAGTTCTGTGGTCAGCTTAGAGCCAGCTTGAACCGCATAAGTGGTGCCATCAACGGTAACTTCAAAAGGCTTGGTTACCGCTGTGCGGGTTGCCTCACGGTGCAAACTACGCCAATCAAGATACACGCTATGTTTTTTATTGAAGTAATACTCCACCTCAACATAAGGCAGCACGGTAAACTCTTTCAAATCGAGATCAGATTCGAAATCAATGGTACGTATTTGGTCGAGGTAAGGGTCGTAGGCGTTAAGTTTGGTGTCAGTGCGAGAGAAAAATCCCCCCGCTTCAATCTCCCACTCTCCAGCAACGACGCCGGAAGAAATGAGAGTAGCGAGGCACACTGCCCAACCTGCTTTTTTCATCATCCTTGAATCCTAAGCGATTGAATTTATGTCTGAAGTAAGTGTAGTTGTAGGAAGGGAGATATGAAAAGTTGACTCGATCGCAACTCTGAATGAAATAAAGATTGTAATGTAGGATAAGCGAGTGGCTTAGCATTTGACGACTTTGGTGCCCGAAAGCATGTCGTGCAACAAACGTCGCTCTGGATGGCAAAAAAGCAAAACGATGTTCACTGGTGAAGTAAATGGTATAAGCATCTCTATCAAATAGCTTAGACACAATCGAAGTGAAGCAGTGACTTTCGTTGTATCGTGACCGTTCTTCATCACGACTTTAATACCAACGAGCCGCATACCCATGGTTTGCCCTTCCCTAAGCAAATTCCAATTCACTAGCATCAACATAGGTATGGTTAGCACATAGCTAGCCTTGGTATCTTTTACTAACTGAAGGTTTTCACTCAAGGAGAGTTCGAAGCCATTCACAAATGAATTGATGGTCAACGCGATCAGCAACACGAATCCCGTTACGATCATCAGATCGATGAAACCGCCAATAATCCTTTGCTTTCTATTGGCAATAGAACGACTCATACCTAATCCCCTCAAATGCAAGCTGATGCATTCTAGGGACGAGACTGACCATGCTCAATTAAGAGACGTTATATTTGTGACGCTCTCTCAGAAGTGAGATGGTCTAAAAATTAGTCAGTGCTTACCAATATCTCTCGTAAATGATATTGCCCCCCGTTCGGGCACGATACTTTTCCAAGCCTATCTCTTGCAGTACTGGAGAGGTGTCTTTGATCATCTCTGGGTTGCCGCACATCATCACAAAGCTGCTTTCTTTAGAAAACGGTAAGTCAGCGCGATTAACGAGCTCTCCTGACGCAATCAGATCTGGAATACGGCCTTGAAGCTTACCCGGAATACTCTCACGACTGACAACCGGCACATAACGAAGACGACCTTCATATCGCTGTTGAAGTTGCTCAATCAGGTATTTATAAACTAAATCTCTTTCGTAACGCACACCATGCACCAGCACAATGTGATCGCTATGTGGAAGTAGATTGATGTCGTCTAATAAAGAGAGAAATGGGCCAATGCCTGTGCCCGTGGAAAGCAGCCATAGATCGTTTGCGTGCTTGGGAATGGTATCGTGGATCAGATCGCCATGGGCCGTTTCACCAACATAAATGCTATCGCCGGTTTGAAGCTGCTGCAGCCTTGGAGTTAGTTGCCCTTCAGGGTTCGCGACGACTAAGAATTCGAGCCATTCGAACTGCTCACTGGGCGCATTCACCACCGAGTATGCACGGCTAATGGGGTTGCCCTGTTCGTCGAGCAAGGCGAGTTTGGTAAATTGTCCGGCTTTGAAGGAGAGAGGCGCACCGGAAACTCGTAAACTGAACAGCTCACCTGTCCAGTCGATTCGTTTTTCTACTTTGGCAAGATTGAAACCTTTCAGTTCTGTCATTGGACATCTCCTTTTGGTTACGCTTACTTAAACCTACGCCTCACAACTGACTATGTAAAGTTTTTAGTTTATAAAAATAAGCATCTAATTCATTTCACGTTTTACATACAATTTTATTACATTTTAATTAGTTCCATCTAGAATAAATACTCAAAGTGATAAGTCGCTTAGCAAATTGCGGCAACGTCGATGAAAAAGGAACATTAGTAATGGATACGTTATTAAAAGAATTCCCAGTGATTACGGAAATCACAGTCGCTTGGGGAGAGATGGACGCCCTACAACACGTCAATAATGCGGTGTATTTTCGTTACTTCGAAACTGCGCGTTTGGACTACTTCAACAAGATTAATCTGTTGGTAGATTTGCAGACATCTCACATCGGTCCGGTTTTAAGTGAAACCCAATGCCGCTATAAGCTACCCGTTACGTTTCCAGATACGCTTTTGATTGGCTCACGCGTAATCGACATGCAAGACGATCGCATGACAATGGAATACCACGTGCTGAGCAAGAAGTGGGGCAAGATTGTGACTGTCGCCACCGCCACTGGTGTGATGTTTGATTTTAAGAACAACGTGAAAGCCGCAATTCCAGACCATGTTCGCCAGTCGATTTTAGAACTGGAAAGCACCGTGGGCAGTACGCATCATTTGGAGTAATCAAGAGGCGAGATGCGAGAGAGCAGAATCAAGATTCCCGACTGCGCCCCTTCGTCGCTATCGGGAATGACGCAGAGGAACTCTTCCAGCCTACGCGATAAGAAAAGTTGTGTCATTCTAGCGAGCCAAGGCGAGACTAAGAATCTACTTACCGCTTGCTGCAAACCATAGAGCGATGAATTACCTCGAAATACTATGCATCACGCTAGGTTTTCGCTTGAGTGTTGGCCCCTACAATACGAGCTCGGACGTCATTCCGGACAAGCCTAAGCGAGCCATCCGGAATCTCTCTTTTAGACGTGCATCAAATCCAATTAACAGAACGTCTCGATGTACAGCGCTTCCACCTTATCTCTCGCCCATTGCGTTTTACGCAGGAACTTCAACGACGATTTAATCGAAGGGTCTTTCTGAAAACAATTAACACGAACGCGCTCATGCATTCCCTTCCACCCAAAGTGCTCAACTAAACGGGTAAGGATTTTTTCTAAACTCAACCCGTGAAGTGGGTTATTCGGCTGCTGTTGGCTCATGCTATTGATCCAGTAAAGTGAAGTTGCGCGCTAATCTAACTCAAACTCGCCGTGCAACCTAATGTTTTAGCCTTGAATTGCCCTGCGACTCTCCCCTATAGTAGCTCAAACTTCTTAAAAGCCCCTTTTCATTATGAAAGCCCTCAACGATCTGAATATCTTTGTCGAAACCGCACGCCAAGGCAGTTTTTCGAAAGCCGCCAACAGCATGGACATGACACCTGCAGCCATCAGTGCATCGATCAAACGTCTTGAAGGGCAGATTGGCTTTCCGCTGTTTGTACGCTCGACTCGCAGCCTGCGCCTAACCTCCGAAGGTGAACTGTTCCTAGATAAAACCACCCAAGCATTGGCAACATTGCAAGAAGGTTTGGATCAGATCTCAAGCGCGCGTGGTGAGCTATCAGGTCAATTGCACATCACGGCACCATCTGACTTTGGTCGTAACATGCTGCTTGATTGGGTTGATGAGTTTATCGAGCTCTACCCGAACGTCTCCATCAAGTTAGAGCTATCTGACAGCTTGACGGATATGTACACCAAACCCGTCGATATCGCGATTCGATACGGTGAACCTGCCGATTCTAACCTCGTCGTATTGGCGTTATGTGGTGCAAATGAGCGAATCTTGTGTGCTTCTCCAGAATACGTCGCAAACAATCCTGTGCTGACCAAACCGGAAGATCTTAACCAACACAACTGTTTGTGTTACATGGTGGCGGATTCGGTTTACAACAAATGGACGCTGACTCGCGGAGACGAAACAGAACAGGTTGTCGTGAGCGGCAAGCTATTTAGCAACGACAGTGACTTATCTCATCGCTTAGCAATCAAAGGCAAAGGGATCGCCAACAAATCACTGATGGACATCAGCCAAGATTTGATTGAAGGAAGATTGGTACGCGTATTGCCAGAGTGGGATTGTGGTCCCGTACCGCTTTACATGATGTGCGCCGATCGTCGTTTGCTGACGCCAACCATTCGTACTTTCCGAGATTTTATCCAAGAGAAATGTTGCCAGCAAAGGAAGTCTGTACTGACAACATTCTGTTCAGAGCGTTAACCAACGAACGTCATCGGTCGGATATGGGTGTACTCAAGTAGGCCGTTCTTTTCTAATGTAGAAAAACATTGCGCAATGTGAGGGCTTTGTAAGTGGTTGTCTAAAGCTTCTTGCGATGCCCAAATTTCTTGGAACATAAACAAGCCTTCGATCTTTTGATCCAAATACAGTTCGTATTGGCAACAACCCTCTTCTTCACGAGTGGGAGCGAGTAGTTCAGTCAGTAACTGAGTCACCTGTTCAATATGGTCAGGAAAAGCTTTAATTTCTGCGACTAGATGGATCATTTTTTATCTCTTTGAGTGTGTTTCTATATTCCAACAATCTACTCCTTTCCACCCAAGAGAAAAATCGACCTAAGCGAATAACTTTTTCAAAATAAATTTGAAAATTTATCTGACGCTAATTAAACAACGACTTCACCCACAACACTAAACTGTCCCATAACTTCCCAATCCACGAGCCCTCTTCCACCGCTTGGTTACTTACCAATGGATAGCTCGCCACGGTTTTATCGTCACTCTTCCACACGACTTTGCCAACCACGTCCCCTTTTGCGATGGGTGCAATCAGCGGCTCATTCACAACCACGCTCTTGTCTAAACCAGCGGTTAGAGAGCGAGGCAGTGTCAGGTACGCATCTTGCGCAAAGCCTAAATCAATCTCACTGACATCGCCTTTCCACACTTTTGCACTCGCCTGAACTTCGCCCTGTTTTGCCACTTGTTTGGTGTCATAAAAGCGGAAGCCATAGCTGAGCAGGTTCTTAGACTGGCTAATGCGTGACTGTTTGCTTGGCGTTCCCATCACTACCGAGATAAGTCGCATCTTTCCTTGCTTTGCAGAACTGACCAAACTGTATCCCGCATTGCTGGTGTAGCCCGTTTTGCCGCCATCGACATCCATCGATTTGTCCCACAACAGTTTATTGCGGTTGTATTGGGTGATCTTGTTCCACTTAAATACCTTCTCACTGTAAAGCGCATAGACTTCAGGCACGTCATTGATGATGGATTGCATCAGCGTCGCCATGTCATTAGGAGAGGTTTGAATGCCCTCGCTATCCAGACCATGCGAGTTAACAAAGTAGGTATCGTTCAAGCTGAGCTTATCTGCCCAACCATTCATCAAGGCGACAAAAGCCCCTTCACTACCGGCAACATGTTCGGCGAGCGCCACACAAGCATCATTACCGGATTGAATGATCACACCACGCATTAGATTGGTGACTGTGATTTCATCTTTGGGTTGGATAAACATTTTTGAGGAGTCTGGGAATTTGGCTGACCATGCGTTCTCACTCACCGTCACTTTATCATCCCATTGAAGCCGCCCAGATTTGATTTCTTGCCCTACGACGTAAGCGGTCATCAACTTAGTTAAACTGGCAGGGGCTAATCCGGCACGCGCGTTTTGCTCCGCAATGATGGCACCGGACTGAAAGTCCATTAACACATAGCCTTTTGCCTGCAACTGAGGCGGATTCGGCGTTACAACTGCCAATGCAGGGGCACTGATGGTCTGTAGTAATAAACAAGTGAGCGTGATTCGGGTAAGTGACGTGTTCATCAAGCATCCTCCATGGTCAATGACCGCCAAATGTCTCGTTTCATAAAAACTGATCAAGATGGTGATAAAACAGTGATTTCTAAACTGCACCTATCAGATCATAGTTCACTCAGTGCATACCAACACGGAAAGATCGAAGAGTTTCTGTTTTGAGTACCATTCCATGCCTTTCAGGCTTCAAAAATCGACTTCTTACAACAAATCTATTGTTTCTAATAAGGAATTCGATATCGTAAAGCGACTATAAACAAGGACAGACCACAACAATGAACGCTCAATCATTTATCGACGCAGGATTGCATTACACGCCCCACTCGTTCACCGTGCCACTGGATTACCAAGCTCTAAGCAAAGGCACGATCAACGTCTTCGCTCGCTCCGTTTGTTTAGTCGGCGATGAAGACTCTGACAAACCGTGGTTAGTGTATTTTCAAGGCGGTCCGGGCTTCCCTTCTCCTCGCCCAAACGGAAACAACGGTTGGATAAAACGCGCACTGAGTGAGTATCGTGTACTGCTGCTCGACCAACGCGGCACTGGCAACAGCAGCGTGATTAATCACCAAACGCTTGCGCACCTCACGCCGAAGCAACAGGCAGACTACTTAAGCCACTTCCGCGCAGACAACATTGTTCGCGATGCGGAATTTATCCGTGAACAATTTGGTGTTGAGAAGTGGGCGATTTTGGGTCAAAGCTTTGGTGGCTTCTGCTCACTAACTTATCTATCGCTGTTCCCGAACAGCCTGCTGCAAAGCTACATTACGGGTGGTGTGCCTTCGGTTTCTCGTCATGCCGATGATGTGTATCACGCAACCTTTAAGCGCACCATGGAGAAAAACCAAGCCTTCTTCCAGCAATTCCCACAAGCGCAGCAGCTGTGCCAAAACATTGCTGATCACTTATTGGAGCACGAAGAGTTTCTGCCAAATGGTCAGCGTTTTACTGTCGAACAGTTCCAACAAATTGGGATTAACTTTGGCGTCAGTGATACCTTCTTGCCAACTTATTACTGGCTAGAAAGTGCCTTGATTGAAGTGAACGGTAAACCTCAGCTTCGTTATGAATTCCTAAACGACATGCTGGCGCAGCAAAACTTCCAGACCAATCCAATTTACGCGATTCTGCACGAATCGATTTACTGCCAAGGGTTTGCTTCTCAATGGAGCGCACACCGAGTACGTCAAGAACACGATGCGTTCAACTATGAACAAGGCAAGTCGTTCTACTTCACTGGAGAAATGGTCTTCCCTTGGATGTTCGATCAATACGTAAACCTAAAGCCACTGAAAGGAGCGGCGGAATTGCTGGCAGAGAAAGCCGATTGGACGCCATTATACGATGCCCAGCAATTGGCAAACAATAAGGTGCCTGTGAGCTGCGCCGTCTATGCCGACGATATGTTTGTAGAAATGGACATCAGCCGTGAAACGCTCGCTGCAATGCCAAACTCAAAAGCTTGGATCACCAATGAATATGAGCACAACGGTCTTCGTGCAGATGGTGAGCGCATTCTCGACAAGTTAATTGCGATGGGTAAACAAACCGAAGCGACACTGAAATAAGCGGCTAACGTTCAGATATCCGCTAATAACGTAGATAGAAAAACGCCTCTTTATCACGAGATAGAGAGGCGCTTTGGTTAGATTCAGGTTTAAATCGACGCTAGTCTTTGACTCGTTTAGTCATCATTTTGGTGATCACGCGATAACCCATCTTATGGTAGAAATCTTCGCCTTCGTGATTAAATGACGCCACGGTTAAACCGAGCTCTTCAATATCTTGGCTGCACAAATCACTCTCGATTTTATCCATCAAAGACAAGCCAATACCTAAGTTACGATGGCTTTCAGACACCACCAACTCATTGATATATCCAACGCGTCTTTCTGGAGAGAGAATCGAGTTGACCTCTCGCACGGTGCCAGAGATAAAACCAACCACCTGCCGGTTAGAACAAGCAATAAAAGCCGTGATGCTGCCATCAAAATATTTATCGAAGATGTTGCGATCTTCCCTTAACTGCGCCATTTCTTCCGGAGAACGGTAGAAATCTGGCTCAGCATTATGGTGAGAGGTGTCGAGTTCGACCAAGAGCATTTTCAACAGTGGGACGTCTTCTTCTCTTAGTCTTCTGATATGAAACTGTTGCATGTTGAATTCCTTTGCCAACCGACCTGTATCAAGCACAGATCTTTGCTTCAACTGATTATCGGATAAGAAGTTTTAGGAATGTGAAGCGAATCAACAGTACAAATTTCGACCATTTATGTCGAGTACGTTTTCAACAGTTTTACGAGTTTTTACTGATAATTTGAACATCCACAAAAATTTTAAGGTATTCAAGTGCACTAAACCTCTATAACACAGCGTTTGACGCATTGAGGGAATATCCGCATAGTTTGTCCGTATTTCCGACTAAATTACTCAGGTATACTCCGAGCCGCTAAAATTGTTAGGTATCGAGTCGTCGAACCATCGACCTTTTAAAGTAAGGAATAATCATGAGTCAGTATGTTGTCTGCGCCCTGTATAAATTTGTGGAACTGGAAAACTACCAAGAGTTACGCGAGCCATTGCTTGCCCTAATGGAAGCCCACGGTGTACATGGAACGTTGCTACTGGCGAGTGAAGGTATTAACGGTACGGTAGCAGCGAAACGCGAAGGTATTGATACACTGCTTGCATGGCTAAATGCCGAGCCTCGCCTTACTGGTATTGTTTACAAAGAGTCGTACTCAGATACTCAGCCGTTTAACCGCACCAAAGTAAAGCTAAAGAAAGAGATCGTGACATTGGGCGTTGAAGGCATCGATCCTCGCCATGTCGTTGGCACCTACGTGAAGCCGCAAGATTGGAACGATCTGATTGCTGATCCAGAAGTATTTGTGGTTGATACTCGTAATGACTATGAAATTGAGATCGGAACATTTAAAGGTGCAGTTAACCCAAATACGGACAAGTTCCGCGAATTTCCTGACTATGTCAAACAGAACATGGACCCAGAGAAACACAAAAAAGTTGCGATGTTCTGTACTGGTGGTATTCGCTGTGAAAAGTCGACCGCTTACATGAAAGAGCAGGGCTTTGATGAGGTGTACCACTTAGAAGGCGGCATTCTGAAATACCTAGAAGAAGTACCAGAAGAAGAAAGCTTGTGGGAAGGCGACTGCTACGTATTCGACGGTCGCGTTGCGGTGAACCATCAGCTAGAAAAAGCGGACTACGACTTGTGTAACGCTTGCCGATTGCCAATCACAGAAGAAGACAAACAATCAGAGCAGTTTGAGCAAGGTGTCAGCTGCCCAAAATGTTTTGGTAAACACAGTGACGAGCAAGTAGCGCGCTTCCGCGAGCGTGAAAAGCAAGTGTCGTTAGCAGCGGTTCGTGGCGAACAACACGTCGGTGGTGAGAGCGCCAAACAACGTGAGCAGCGACGCGCAGAAAAATTGGCAAAGAAAGACGCGCAACGTAAACAAGCGTAATCAATCTGGTGCGAGCTAACAAACCTAGCTCGCACTTCCTCCCCTTTTTATCTAATTTCAATAAAGCTGGTTATCTTTCAGCAACACTTCTAGCTCATTAGTACCAATGCTGCTTGGCTGCCCAACCATTTCATCATAGGCACTTTGCTGGCGAAGCATCTGTTTGTTCGCTTTCAAGTTACGACATTGCTTTTGCAACTCTAGTATCGAATGCGCCCTTAAAAACTTCCCTTTATCGTCGGTAACAAAATGCTCCTCTCCGTCGACTAGAACCGAGACTTGATACAATGCGAGATCGAGAGAGTGGATGACAAGCTTGTCGATATAGAAGAATTTTTCCAGTTTACTGAGTGGCATAGACATAAAGCACCTCCTTGCTCCGTGCCTGTACGTCAACCGTAATAAAATCGATCACCGAGTGAGAAATTTGCCTCTCTCATGCGTAGAAATCGGAAAACCAATGAGGGCTCCGATGCAAACAATCAACTTAGTGTGGCTAAAACGCGACTTACGCCTGACCGATCATGCACCTTTGCAACACGCTCTATCTTCTGAGAATCCAACAGTGCTGCTCTATATTTTTGAGCCCATGCTGTTGGATGACCCACATTACTCCGAACGTCATTGGCGCTTTGTTTGGCAATCACTCCAAGACATGGACGCCCAGCTTACTCAACATGATCAAAAGGTCTCAGTAATGTTTGGCAATGCTCGGGATTGTTTGAGTGCGATTCAAAAGCAATTCAACATCAATGCCGTTTTCTCCCATCAAGAAATTGGATTGAATTGTACGTTTGAGCGAGATAAACAAGTATCAGCATGGCTTCAAGCACAAGGCATTCCATGGCATGAGTTTGAACATGGCGCAGTTGTGCGAGGCGCAAAAGACCGATTCGGCTGGGACAAACATTGGGATACCGTTATGCGAGCTCCCATAGAAGAGGTTGAGCTCGAAAGCGATTCTCTTATCACCCTCGATATCGACGCGCTAGGCTTCACCTTTACTCCCCCTTCTTCTTGGTTGGAAAAAGTACAAGGCATGCAAACTGGCGGGAGCTCACTCGCTTGGCAAACATTAGAAGACTTTTTTCAACGCCGAGGACGAGATTATTACCGCAGTATTTCCAACCCGACGGCATCTCGGACAGCCTGTACTCGCCTCTCTCCCTATCTTGCATGGGGGAACATTTCGCTTCGAGAAGTGTATCAGAACCTCTTGCAACATTGGCAAGTGACGGGGTTTCGTCGCAGCCTAATTGCGTTGTCTTCAAGGCTTCATTGGCATTGTCATTTTATGCAGAAATTTGAATCTGAATGTGAGATGGAATTTCGCTGTGTGAACCAAGCCTATGACCCTTTGCTCCGCCAAGCGAGCCACAACGACCAAACCCAACTAGAGGCTTGGAAGGAGGGAACCACTGGCATACCTCTCGTCGATGCCTGTATGCGCTGCCTTCATCACACGGGATACATCAACTTTCGTATGCGTGCGATGTTAGTGAGCTTTTTAACACATCATATGAACATGGACTGGCGCGATGGCGTAACTCATCTAGCGCAGCTCTTTCTCGACTTTGAGCCGGGCATCCATTATCCACAATTTCAAATGCAGGCTGGAGTGACGGGCACCAATACCATCCGTATCTACAATCCGACGAAACAAGCACAAGAACACGATGCCGATGGTGAATTCATTCATAAATGGATTCCGGAGCTCGCTAAGGTACCCACCCCACTGTTGTTTGAGCCTTGGAAAATGACCGCAATGGAAGTCGTGATGTACCAGTTAGAACCGGACTCAAAATACCTCGCCCCAATAGTCGATGTAGAAGCGAGTGCGAAAGCAGCCAGAGAACGATTGTGGGCTTGGCGAAAACGTACCGACGTAAAAATGGAAGGTACACGCATTTTAGCTCAGCACGTCCGTTCTTCTAATAAAAAGAAAGCCAGTTGATCGCCAAGAAAAGGGCGTGCGTACAAACAGGGACTTTATCAGGGAGAGAGCGGTACCCAAACAACAAAAGGAATGCATTATGTTGAAACGCATCTTGGTTACGACCACGGTTTTGTTCGCCACCCTAACTTTTTTACTGCCAGCGAAAGCACATGAACATGGAATGATGAAAGAAGACATCGTTGATGTGGCCGCAGCAAATGGCTCGTTCAATACGTTGGTCGCAGCAGTCAAAGCCGCAGGCTTAGTGGATACGCTAAAAGGTAAAGGTCCATTCACTGTATTTGCACCCACAGATGAAGCTTTTGCTAAGCTTCCAGATGGAACAGTCGAAATGCTACTCATGCCCGAGAACAAAGATAAGCTGGTTGCGATTCTCACTTACCATGTGGTTCCGGGAAAAGTGATGGCTGCAGACGTAGTCAAAATGAATAAAGCGACGACAGTCCAAGGGCAAGACGTGATGATCAAAACCATGGGCGATAAAGTGATGATCAATAACGCTACCGTAATTGCCACCGACGTCAAAGCTAAGAATGGTGTGATACACGTGATCGACACCGTCATCATGCCGAAATAGTGACACAACATGGAAGGGCGAGGTTTCTCGCCCCTTTTTAGGACATGGAAAACATCAAACTCTCAAAGCATGATATACAAACGATGGAGCAACGCCAAAGAACTCGATTGGTCAACTCCCTTGCGGGATACAAAAGCGCGAACCTCATCGGAACAAGAGACAGGCAAGGACAAGAGAACCTGGCTATCGTAAGCTCTGTGATCCACTTAGGCTCACATCCGCCACTGTTTGGTTTTATTGTTCGTCCACGCAAAAGCCGTCGTCATACATTAGAAAACATCCTCGATACCAAGCACTTCACCATTAATGCCGTCGGCGTCGATTTCGTCCAAAAAGCACATCAAACCTCCGCCCGCTATCCAAAACAGATATCAGAGTTTGAAGCGGTAGGACTTACTCCTTACTATGATGATGCGTTTCCTGCGCCATTTGTCCTAGAGAGCAATCTCAAAATGGGGTTGGTGTTGAGAGAACACATCAAGATTGAAAGCAATCAGACAGAGATGCTGATTGGTGAAGTGTTGATGGTACACGCACCTGAAAGAGCCATCATGCCCGATGGCTACCTAGATCTAGAGCTACTCGACTTAGTGACCATTTCCGGGCTCGACAGCTACCACGTCACGCAACGTCTGCATAGGTTAAGTTATGCCAAACCAGACGCTCGCCTATTCCCTCTGACGAGGGAGGGAGAACCTTCATCTTGGGGAGCACTTGAAGTTGATATGGGCTAACCGCTTTAGACATCAAAAGCTAAATACAGAAGTGGCAGTTTTCTCTGTCTAAGCCGTGTTCACCGGCCAGGTTGGTAAGGTGGGCGCGCCCTGCTTCCAATCCCATTTCGTAACCTTCTAGCAATACCGACTGGCGCATTGATAGACGTTGTACACTGAATTCATCCGGCGGTGCAATAACGCGAATGTGCGTGTCTTTTGGAGGATTACGAATGAAATCTAACGATTCGTTGTAGTTCTCTGAACGGCGCAACATTGCCTCTGCC
This sequence comes from Vibrio sp. M260121, assembly GCF_036533715.1. Lineage (NCBI taxonomy): Bacteria > Pseudomonadati > Pseudomonadota > Gammaproteobacteria > Vibrionales > Vibrionaceae > Vibrio > Vibrio sp. M260121. The sequence continues at coordinate 21,996 of NZ_JATABF010000029.1, forward strand.
ATTTGTGGGTGTTCAGCGAACAACTTCTTCATTAACCAAGGCGTCTTCACTGGCTTTTTCTCATAAGCCAAAGGATGTGAAAGAACAACCGTGATATCACGAGCACCACGGCGGTATGCTTCTCGAACAGGAATAGAGTCCGCCACACCACCATCGGTATAACAACCACCAGAGAAACAAGGAGTGTGTTTGTAAGCAATAGGCAGTGCCGTCGTCGCTTCCATCGCGTTATGAAAGTTATGGCGGTTCACACGGTAATAATCCGCCTTACCCGTATTCACGTTCGTCGTCGCCGCTAAGAAAGGGATACCCTCAAACAGTTTCGCTTCATCGACTGGGTACAAACGATTTGATTCTTCAAACAACCATTTCACATCGATCAAATCACCGCCTTTTAAAAAACGAGTAGGATCGAAAAAACGTTTGCTGGTTGCTAATTTAGTAATGACGTTGATGCTACGGTGCGGGTAGTCGGTCAAATAACCGATCAAATTTGAAGCCCCTGCCGACACACCAATCGCAAAATCAAATGGTTTGTAGTCTTGTTCTAAGAATGCATCTAATACGCCGCTAGCAAAGACGCCACGCATTGCGCCCCCCTCGACTACGATTGCTTTTGTTGCCATGTTTCCCCCCAATAAAGACGTTAAAAAGATTACTGAAATTCGTGCTACAGCAACAATCGGTTATTCTTATTATTGAGATAGGCGAAGTCTATGTGTTTCTTGCACTTTAAGTGGAAACTTAGGATCAAAAAATCCACATCAACCAAAGCGTTGACGTGGATTTGCAGTCGTTCAATCAGAGATTACGCAAAGACGGTTTTATACGCTTCGGCAGCACCTTCAATAAACATCTGTGTGCCAATCACCGCAAGGATCAAACCCATCATTTTGGTGATCACATTCAGTGCGCTTGGACCAACGGCTTTCACTAACTTGTCACCAAACAAAAACAAGACATAAGTCATCACACAAAGGACTGCGAATGAAGCAATGGTAATGATGGTTTCGGTGATTCCACCCGTTGTTGCAAAGTTCATCGCCGTCGCAAGTGTTCCTGGCCCCGCCAATATCGGCATTGCTAATGGTGAAACGGCAATGCTTAACGCAGCTTGTTCTTGCTCTGGCGAATAAGCCTTTTCTTTGGTTTTTTGATGCGTTGATTCCCCCTGAAGCATATGGAAACCAATCAAAAACACCAAAATACCACCGGTAATGCGCAGTGCGTATAACGTAATGCCGAACAAGTCGAAAATCACTTTACCTGCAACAGCAAACACAGCCACGATAACAAAGGCGATGAAAACAGAACGAAACGCAATTGATCGAACCGTTTGTTTATCTTCATCCGCCGTTAAGCTCAAAAAGATAGGGATATTGGCGATCGGGTTCATGATGGCAAAAAAGCCCATAAACACTGTGACCGTATGAAGTATCAGCTCTTTCATGTTCTCCACATTCGATAACTTATTGATTATTAAAAATCATTATATGCCCAACTTTATAAATAACGTCACTTTATGTTCGCATCATTATCTATGATTGTTATCTGTTACCCACTAGCACAAACCTGAAAGCCCTATTGGTTTACGCCCAATATAAATAGCGTTATGGTGAAGATTCAGCCAATACCAACAACAAGCTAAGGAAGTTGATTCATCATGAACAGTACGATTGAAACCATTCTCGGTCATCGCTCTATTCGTAAGTTCACCTCTGAGCCAATTGCAAGTGAGCAACTACAAACGATTCTCCAATCGGGGTTAGCTGCCTCTTCTTCGAGCATGCTGCAAGTCGTGTCGATCATTCGAGTAACAAATACAGAAAAGCGCAAACTGTTAGCGCAATACGCTGGCAATCAGGCTTACGTTGAAAGTGCCGCAGAATTTTTGGTGTTTTGTATTGATTACCAGCGTCACGCCACTATCAACCCAGACGTTCAAGCCGACTTTACTGAATTGACTCTGATTGGTGCAGTGGATTCCGGCATCATGGCGCAAAACTGTTTGTTAGCTGCCGAGTCTATGGGGTTAGGTGGCGTATACATTGGTGGCTTAAGAAACAATGCTGCGCAAGTCGATGAGCTACTCGGTTTACCTAAAAACGCCGCTATCCTGTTTGGTATGTGTTTGGGTCATCCAGATCAAGATCCACAAGTAAAGCCACGCTTACCCGTTAGCGTTATTGTCCACGAAAACCAATACCAAGCGCTGAATGTTGACGATGTACAAACCTACGATCAAACCATGCAAGAGTACTACGCGAGCCGAACAAGCAATCAAAAGCAGAGCACATGGTCACAAGAAACCGCCGGAAAGCTATCAGGAGAGTCTCGCCCGCACATCCTGCCTTATCTAAATAGTAAGGGATTGACTAAGCGATAATGGGAAAGTTCGTTTAATCGACCAAAAAGTCAAAAAAGGCCTCGAATGAGGCCTATTTCACAAGAAACTATTCATACTATTTTTCACACATGGCATCAGCATCAAAGTCTGACTACCTTCAATTTTAATTTTGTCAAAACCATAACAAACCCATATTGACTAAGAAGAAAAACAAGATCCACATCACAATATACGACAAAATAAATAAATTTACCTTCAGATATACCGCATTTATAACTAATTGAATTTTACGAAAAATACGTATTTTGTGAGCCAATACAAAAAATTAGAGCCAATCAATAAAGCCATTCATCAATCAACCCCAACCCAGACCTCATAAATATAAAAAATAGCTATATATCACTAGCATTTTATCAATTTATCGTCTATTGCCCCGACAAACGAAATTCTTTAGAGTGCGCGCTGGGTGCAACCCGTTTCCTATTTAGCATTTTATAAATTAAAACAAATAATAAAGCTGAATGAGTAATAGCGTGTTGTTATTTCCTAGAAAACATTGTTGCCTCAGCAACATGCTCTTTTACGTCAGATGAATGAAAAAACGAATGAACGTCCCCCATACAAAGCTAGGCAGTTTACTCCTTTCCTCTGTGCTTCTTGCTGGATGTACAGTACCGGGCAGTCACTTATCCACGAGTGGTAAGCACATCATTGGAGACGGCAGCACCAATACAGCTGCAGATTTCAATGTATTTCCACTGACTCTTGATAAAGTCTCACAGTTAAAAAGCTCGGATATCGAAACCAAAGCGAACCCAACGCTTGACCATCAACTCGCGGCTTACGAGTATGAAGTCGGTCCTGGCGACATTCTGAATATCACTATTTGGGACCACCCTGAGCTTACTATTCCTGCTGGTTCTTATCGCAGTTCTGCAGAGGCTGGTAACTGGGTACATGCAGATGGCACCATTTTCTATCCCTACATCGGAATCGTTGAAGTAGCAGGAAAAAACGTCCGCCAAATTCGAACAGATATCTCCCAAAAATTGGCTAAATACATCGAGAGTCCTCAAGTCGATGTCAGTGTTGCCGCATTTCGTTCAAAAAAATCTTACGTCACTGGCGAAGTAAACAAGCCGGGGCAACAAGCGATCACCAATATCCCACTAACGCTTCTTGATGCAGTTAACCGCGCAGGCGGTCTAGCAGAGGAAGCGGATTGGCGTAACGTTACACTGACACGCCAAGGCAAAGTCGAAAACATTTCTCTCTATGCACTAATGCAAGAGGGTGACCTTACTGAAAACCGATTGCTTCAACCTGGTGACATTGTGCATGTACCAAGAAATGACACTCAAAAAGTGTTCGTTATGGGTGAAGTCAACGATCCGAAGCTACTAAAAATAGATCGCGCAGGCATGAGTTTGACCGAAGCTTTGAGCAATGTTGGTGGTATCAACCAGCTATCTGCAGATGCAACTGGTGTTTTTGTCATCAGAAAATCTCAAGACCATCAAGCAATGGGCGACATTTACCAACTTGATGTCTCTGACGCAGCAGCGTTAGTGATTGGTACTGAATTCGACCTAGAGCCTTATGACATTGTTTATGTCACTGCGGCACCAGTCAGTCGTTGGAACCGTGTAATTGCACAACTAGTACCGACGATTTCAGGCTTCAACGAGCTTACAGAAGGTGTGCTTCGTGTAAGAAATTGGCCGTAGTTCAAGCATTCTTGATAGGGCTCATCTCGAACACATAAACCCTGTCGAAAGTTATTGATAAGGAATCAATCATGTTTTCAAACATTCTTGTTGTGTGTGTAGGTAACATTTGCCGTTCTCCGACTGGAGAACGAGTACTTCAACAACTTCTTCCGAATAAAACCATTTCTTCAGCAGGTATTGCCGTTGAGAAAAGCCGCCTAGCTGGGAAACCAGCGGATGAAACCGCAACGCTAATTGCCTCAGAAAAAGGTTTTTCTCTCGAGAATCACCAAGCACAACAACTGACTGCGCAACTGTGTGCGAAACAAGATCTTATCTTGGTAATGGAGCAAGGACATATAGATGCATTGACTGAGATCGTCCCAGAAGCAAGAGGCAAAACTATGTTGTTTGGGCATTGGATGAACTCTGTCGACATTCCAGATCCATACAGACAAAGTATAGAAGCGTTTGATCATGCATATTCTCTGATTGAGCAATCCGCTCAGGCTTGGGCAAAAAAACTATAACTTCAGATTATTTGGCGAAATAGAAAAACAATGGCTAACCAAACTATAAGTTCATCTGCACCAACCGATGATGAAATCGATCTCGGTAAACTGTTTGGCATATTAATAGATGCGAAATGGTTCATCATTGGCATTACGCTTCTCTTTGCTACGATGGGTATTACCGTAGCATTGCTATCGACTCCAATTTATAAAGCGGATGCGTTGATTCAAATTGAACAGAAAAGCTCCGGTGGCATTTCTGCGATGGTCGGGGACATGGGTGACCTATTTGCAGCAGAATCTTCAGCAACCACAGAGATTGAGATCATTAAGTCTCGTATGATCTTGGGTGATACCGTTGACAAGTTTAACTTAACAACGATTGCCACCCCGGAATATCTTCCTTTTGTCGGCAAAGGATTAGCTCGAATCAATGGCACTCAAGATTACATCTCAGTTTCAACTTTCGTCATCCCTCGAACCGTGCAAGGCTTAAAACATCAACTTGTAGTAACAGACATTGATAAAGGTACTTTTGATCTGATGATTGAAGATCAAATTGTGCTATCTGGTGTTGTTGGCCAGACGATTGAAATGAATGGCTACCACATCAAAGTTCGTGAGTTAGTTGCACAAAACGAAGACACTTTTTCAATCAGTAAAATCAGCAAGCTTGACGCGATCAATAGACTCGCGTCACAACTATCAATTTCAGAGCGTGGTGCCAAAACAGGTATTGTGTCACTGAGTATCGAAGGCGAATACCCTGAGCGTAATCAGCAAATCTTGAACGATGTTGTTCAAAACTATTTCCTGCAGAATGTGAGAAGAAACTCAGCAGAAGCCGAACAAAGTTTAAACTTCCTCAAAGATCACTTACCTGAAATCAAAGATAAGCTGAATAGTTCAGAAGATGTACTGAATCACTTTAGACAAGAAAATGAATCGATCGACTTAAACCTTGAAGCGCAATCAACACTCAAAGTGATGGTCGCTCTTGAAGCGCAACTGAACGAACTGACATTCAAAGAAAGTGAAATTAGCCAAAAGTTCAAGCAGGATCACCCAGCATACAAATCACTATTGGATAAACGTCAGACGTTACTGCAAGAAAAAGCTCGTTTGAACCGACAAGTTCAGAAGCTGCCAAAAACGCAGCGTGAAGTCCTACGTATGACACGTGACGTTGAGGTTAACCAACAGATCTACATCCAGCTTCTAAACAAAGTTCAAGAGTTGAACATTATTAAAGCTGGTACCGTTGGTAACGTACGCATTATTGATAGTGCACAGTCTTACACTATCCCGGTGAAGCCTAAAAAGCCTCTTATCGTTGTTCTAGCAACACTATTAGGCGGTATGGTTGCCGTTGCTTTTGTTCTGGTTAAAACCGCTTTCCACCGCGGTGTCACTTCTCCAGAAGAGATTGAACAAACGGGTATTTCTGTTTACGCAAGCGTTCCTAAGTCTGTACAACAACTGGAAGTGGCTAACAAGCTTAAGCGTAAAGGTAACAAAGACCTACTTCTACTAGCAGAAGAAAACCCTGCGGATCTTTCTATTGAAGCATTGCGTGGACTTCGTACTAGCCTTCATTTTGCGATGATGGAAGCAAAAAATAACGTACTTATGATCTCTGGTCCTGCGCCTTCAATTGGTAAGACATTCGTATCGACAAACTTTGCGGCAGTAGCAGCTAAGACAGGTCAAAAAGTGCTGCTAGTCGATGCGGATATGCGTAAAGGCTACCTGCAACAATGCTTCGGTCTGACAGCTGATAACGGTCTTTCTGATTTCTTGAGTGGCAAGATTGGTCAAGAGACAGTGATCAAGCCGACTAAAGTTAATAACTTGGACGTTATTACTCGTGGTCAAGTGCCACCAAACCCTTCAGAGCTTTTGATGCACCCGCGATTTGTTGAGTTTGTAGAAAAAGCGTCGCAAGAATATGACTTAGTGATCATCGATACGCCGCCAGTATTGGCAGTAACTGACCCTAGCATCGTTGGTGCGATTGCAGGTACCACCCTGATGGTTGCTCGCTTTGACCAGACGACATCGAAAGAGCTTGAAGTAGCTCGCAGTCGATTTGAACAATCAGGTGTAGAAGTCAAAGGCGTCATTCTTAACGCAATTGAGAAGAAAGCGGCAAGCTCATACGGTTATGGTTATTACAACTACGCCTACAAGAATGAGTAATGGCGCTACACTCAAGCAATCTAAACATACTTGTGTATAGCCATTAAATAGAAACACAAGCCCCCACGTTCATCGTGGGGCTTTTGATATGGTTTGTTCTACGATTGCTTCTTCAGTTGCAGAAAAGTCAGCACACTCAATAGCAAGAAGAAAGCAGGATCACTCCAACCAAAGCCAACAAACACACCTGTAATGCCAGCGTAAGTGGTGAGCACCACGCCTAAGAGATTAGTGACCAACAATGCTTTGAACAGTTGTTTCGCCGTGTTACCCGCTTCTACATCACGCAGCATCAAACTGACCGCAGCAATCCCTCCTAAAAAGATCGACGTGTGCTGCGATAGAAACAGCGCATATTGGTCATTAATTTGTACGCCATACATCGGCCACATCATGGTCGGAACAAAAAACAGCGCAAAAGCAAATAACGTATAAATGACGCCATGAACGGTTAGAAAAGTGCGGTTAGTCATAATGTTACTCTCCGATTGGACCTTGGTTGATGATGCTTAGTGGCGTATTGATATCAAATATCTGCCCTCTTACTTCTTCTACACCCATCTGTTTCAAACGAGCAGTGTGCATTTCAAGATAAGCTTGCACCGTTGCTTCATCTTCAAAAAGATAGATGCCGCCGCCAAGTTTGTCTTTCTCGCTTTCCGTCCAGATTTTCCAAATCATGCCTGGCTCTTGGTTAATTGACTGAGCTAGGTCTAACAGTGCGTTCGACACCTCTTCACCAAATGGGCCATGAAATTCAAAATCAACTTGCAGTAATTTCGCCATCTTGAGTCTCCTCTTCTTTTTTGACTCGCTTTCGATGAGAGGATTATTACCTTTATAAAACTGACAAAAAAGTTCATAATTTTGTCATTACCTATCGAAAAAACTGACCAATGAGACTCAAAACAACCCTAGAGCAGTGGCAAACATTACAAGCGATTGAACAAGCTGGAAGTATTCAGTCAGCCGCATTGACGCTCAATAAAAGCCACACCACGCTTATCTATTCGGTGAAAAAGCTCGAGGACCAACTGGGCATCAAACTGATAGAAGTGAAGGGCCGAAAGGCTGGGTTAACCGAACACGGCAAGACCATGTTGCGCCGCGCACAGTCTATGCTTGAACAAGCCCATGAACTGGAAATGATCAGTGAGCAGTTAAGTAACGGTGTGGAATCGCAAATTACAGTGGCGATCGATCATCTGTGCGATCCAAGCTGGCTCTATGCACCACTTAGTGAATTTTTGGCACAAAACAGTACTACCTCCGTTCAAATCGTGGAAACTTCGCTAAGTAAAACCACCGATATGGTAGTCAATGAGTTAGCAGATATCGCCATTATCAATCTTCCGATCACCAACCATCCAGCCGAAGCATTTGGCACAACGACTATGGTGCCCGTTATTGCAGTTGAGCACCCATTGGCAAAGAAAGAGCACGTTTCATTGGCGGACTTTGCGACCACCAGCCAAATTGTGGTTCGAGATCTAGGTGAGTCAGACAAGGCAAAACGAGACGTGGGCTGGTTGCGCGCACGTCAAAGAATCACAGTGGACAATTTCGACCACGCTTTTAGAGCGGTAGAACAAGGCGTCGGCTTCTGTCGGCTCCCTAAACATCTCGTAGAGTACCGCCACAGTGCAGGCATTAAGGTATTAGACCTTGAACACTCAAACCAATATCAAGTCGCACTGCACCTTACGCTACCAAAAGGCGCGAAGAGCGGACCAGCTGCACTCGCTCTTTATCAAACACTTCTGGATAGTACAAAAGACCGCATTTAACTGGCCATATAACTGTTGTTAAAACCACAAAAGTCATTTGTGTTAAGTGCTATTTTTCGCAAAGGCCAATTTCCTCATACTCTCCCTCACTGATAGCGCACAAGAGACGTGCGCTTGAACAAAATGAGAGAGTAAATTATGCCAATCGCATTATTAGCATTAACCCTAAGCGCCTTTGCGATAGGGACAACTGAGTTTGTTATCGTTGGATTAATTCCAACCATGGCAGCAGACCTTAACGTTTCTTTACCTTCTGCAGGTTTGCTGGTGAGTTTGTACGCATTAGGCGTGGCTATTGGTGCGCCAGTTTTAACTGCACTTACGAGCAAGATGAATCGCAAGCACGTGCTTCTCGCTGTGATGGGCTTGTTCGTTGTCGGTAACCTGTTAGCTTGGCAAGCTCCGGGTTACAACACTCTGATCGCCGCACGTATTTTAACGGGCTTGGCTCACGGTGTGTTCTTCTCTATCGGCTCGACGATCGCCACTGGCTTGGTATCCAAAGAAAAAGCCGCGAGTGCCATTGCAATTATGTTCACTGGTCTAACGGTCGCGCTAGTAACTGGCGTGCCTCTAGGCACTTACATCGGGCAACATTTTGGTTGGGAAACCACATTCTTAATTGTGGCCATTCTTGGTTTGATTGCCTTAGTCGGTAGCGCTTTACTTGTTCCAAACAACTTAAAGCAAGACGCGACGGCTTCTTTAAAAGATCAGCTAAAAGTACTCACCCAACCTCGCTTGCTATTAGTTTATGCCATTACTGCGCTAGGTTACGGCGGCACCTTTACCGCGTTCACTTATCTTGCGCCAATTTTGGAGCAGGTATCAGGCTTTGATGCCAGTGCGGTTGGTTTGATCATGCTGGTGTATGGTGTCTCTGTCGCGGTGGGTAACATCCAAGGTGGCAAAATGGCAGACAAATTTGGCCCCGTAAAAGCACTGACGATCATCTTTGCTGGCTTAGCCGCAATCTTGTTTGTACTCAACTTTACCGCATACAACCCAATTGCCGCTGTGATTACTATTTTGGTTTGGGGTGCATTTGCTTTCGGTAACGTACCAGGACTACAAGTTTATGTCGTAAAACTGGCAGAGAAATACGCTCCTAATGCCGTTGATGTTGCTTCAGGTTTGAACATCGCTGCCTTTAACGTGGGTATTGCGCTCGGTTCATGGAGTGGCGGTTTGATCGTAGAAAGAGCTGGCTTAATGAATACGCCATGGGTCGGTGGTGTAGTCGTCATCTCTGCACTTTTATTGACTCGCTTAAGCGGCGCGTTAGATCAGCGCGAAAACAAGCAAGTTCAGCAATCGGTCTGCGCTGAGCTTTCATAAACAGTCTTTAAAGCCCTAACTTAAACGTTGGGGCTTTTTTATGTGAGATCAAAGGCAGTTTTACTTGTTTATATGATTCTAAGTTGCGAACCCCATTTCGATTACATACCATTGAAACAGCTCAAGCCTAAAGCACCCAACACTCGCGGAAAGAACTCGGTTCATGGCAACTCAACTTCCCTGCTTTCGTTAGCAGGAACAATCTATTTTTACCTTCTTTTTAACTTCTAATAAAGCGAGTGTGGAAGAGATAAGAAAGGTGAAAAATGCAATCTCACAATAGCTTCTCTATTAACCTTAACCAACAAAAGTCTGTTGCGAAAAAGCGCTTAAAAGCAATTCGCCACAATGACACCAACGCACTTGATCAGGTTAAGCAATTTCATTCCCAACCCGAAACCCTCACGCCAGAGTCTATCCAGCTTGCAGATGTTCAACACGCCCTAGCTAGAGAGCTTGGCTTACCCAGTTGGAGCAAGTTAAAAGCTCATGTGGAAGAGCTAGAAAGTCACAAGCTCGCCATAAACAACCAAGCAAATCCACTTGATGCCGAACTAAATACACTCCATGTCCGCTGTGGGCACGACATTCAACAGCAACTAAAGACATGCGGGTTCGAAGGTGACTTTTTACCCATGATTGATCCATTATGCATTGGTCCTATTCCGAGCAATGAAAAAGGATTTGTCGCGATTCGAGCACAATACGTTGTAGACACGTTACTGCCTGTTATGGGGAGAAAAGACTCTGTGCAAGAGGTAGCGCAGTTTGAGAAAGGCAACATCCATACTCTGCTCGACCAGCAATATGAACGTATCGTTTTTTGGGTCGAACATGATGCCTACGATCAATTCATGTTACTTCGAGGGCTCTCTCTGTTAGAGGAAACCGAAGGCAAAATCATTGAGATCATCGAATTCAATCAGTTTCCAGGAACCGAACGGTTTATCGGCTTCGGGCAACTCCCTGCTGAAGCGATTCGCTCGTGTTGGCAGCATAGAAAGCCAGTGACAGCAAAGCTTTTTAGCCAAGCCAAACGCTGCTGGCAAGCTTTGCAAGCTCCTACACCACAGCCACTCGTTAATCTATTAGAACAACATGAACTAGATTGTTTGCCGAACATCAAAGCAGTGATGAAACGACATCTTCAAGAACTGCCGCATTTAGAGTCAGGATTGAGCTTCACACAACATTTGGCTTTACAGATATTGAACGAGCAAAACGCGCCAATCAACGTGAAAGATTGGTTTCAAAAGTACCAACAACAAGAACCACTCCCTACTCTTGGTGATGTCATGTTCTATGCATTACTGCTGCCACTCGCGCAAGCGGAAAAACCACTGTTTACTGTTGACTCATTGGATAAGAACTGGTGGGAACAACAAGTGAGTATTAATGCTCGTGGCAAAGCTTGTTTGAGTGGTAAAGACTTTTTCATTCAAGACTATTGGGTCGGAGGGTTCCATAACCGAGAACAAGCCTATTGGACGTGGGATCACACCTCTCTATCAACACTGCGTCATGTTGTGATGAGTTAAGCATTTGAAGCAATAAGCAAACTAACGTCGGTAGCCATCTAAAAACAGCGTAAGAATATCCTCAACGACTTTCTTGCGCTGCTCAATACTCGGCACCGCTTGATTGGCAACCAATTGTGGCCACAAACAGTTTCCTTTCAATAAGCACATCAGCATGCAACCCATCATGACTGGGTCAAGCGCTTTGACCTTGTTATCCGCAATGGCTTCTTTAAACCAGTTTTCCAGCAATGCATCTTGGCGTTGAAGTTGGTGTAAGTAGTTCTCTGCCAATTCTGGTGTGCGCATAAACTCACTGATCACCATCTTGGCGAGCGGCAAACCAAAGTCTTCATACATAGAGTCCAACTTGGCATGCAGATAAGTTCTAAGCTGGGTTTCGACATCAATGTCTGATGTGTATTTGAGCTGTAAACGCGCACGCTGAGTTTCGAGCACAGTTTGAATAGACTCGATAAACAGCACGTCCTTGCTTTCAAAATGGCGATACAAGGTGCGCTTTGACGTCCCTGCTCGCTCACACACTCTATCCATATTTGCGCTACTAAATCCGTGCTCAATAAATTCCTGTTGAGCCGCTTCAATCAGCGCTAAGCGTTTTTTTTCTGACAGTTTCATTGCTCTAGATTCACCAACCTCATGTAAGTGGACGCAGAGTATAGCGCACAAGAATCAAAAGTACACTTTGAAGTTTACTTTTTTGATTTTAGGAGTAAGATGCGCTCGCCGAAGTTAAGATCCTAAGAAAAATATCAAAATAGAATCACTCTTAACTCACGCTGTGGCGCTTTGTCTGTCAGATAAAGCTGTGATTTTTCCGTGACACAAACTCCAGAGTCGATGCCCTTATTACAAGGCCCCTGGTGTTGTTGTGATCGTCACGTTTAATGAAGTAACTTATGAAATTACGCTCCTTGCTCGTTGCCGTTTCCTGCCTCCTTACTAGTACGGCAAACGCTGATTCGATTTCTCTGCCAATCTGGAAAGATAAAGCAGAAGCACTCGGTTATGACTTACCAAAACCCTTTGGCGTCAACCTGAGCTATATGAGTATGGAACAAGGCATCAACGTCGACTCCATTTCTCTGAGTGGACTACATGGCTTAGAAAAACTATTAAAGATGGAAGCCAGCGGGGGTAAACAAGCCAGCGATGTTATGACACTTCGTGGTGACGTTTGGTTGTTCCCATTCTTAAATGTTTATGGCTTGGTGGGTACGCTAGATGGCTATTCAGAAACCAATGTCAAAGTCAGCCTGCTTGGCAAGCAGTTGGGCGAATTCCCTTTCCGTCTCGATCTCGATGGTTACACCTATGGGGGCGGCTTCGTATTAGCGGGCGGTTATGATCAACTGTTTGCCCTTGTCGATGCCAGCTACACCCAAACGAATTTGAACGTGATCGATGGCGCTATCGACGCGATAGTCGTGTCTCCACGTGTCGGTTACGACTTCCACAAAAATGGCGTACCTCTGCGTTTCTGGGTCGGTGCCATGTACCAGAACGTTGAGCAAGAATTATCCGGAACATTAAAGCAAGCTGGCATTAACCTGTCTGGTCGCTTTGACGTTAAGCAGCGCTTGGAATCTGAGTGGAACACCCTTGCCGGCATGCAATACCAGATTAATGACGACTGGTACTTATTGGGCGAAGCTGGCTTTGGCGACCGTCAAAGTATCTTCTTCTCTCTCGATCGCCGTTTCTAAGGTAAAGAGAAGATGAAAGCTTCTTCCCCCTTGGTAATTGCAGCACTGTTTTGCACACCACACGTTTTTGCTATGCAGCAAGACGAAAGCAGTTTGGTGGATGACATCCTAACCAAACTAGGCTCTAGCGAAACCGTGGATGAATCGAAGTTGATCGACTGGGGCATCTTACCGGGACCATTCGTCAATCCAGAGCAAGGATTTGGCATCGGCGTTGCCGCGGTGGGTTTGTATACCCCTTATGACTGGCAGAAAGGCGACCCGTACTCAACCGTCACCGTCACATCTTATGGTTCAACTTCCGGCTCTTACGGCTTGGGGTTAAACAACCGCACCTATTTGAAGGGTGACAAAGTACGTCTACTTGGTGAAGCGTGGATCAGCCACACTCCCGGATACTATTGGGGTATCGGCAGTCAAGCAGCCGAGAACGATAGTAATAAAGTGCAATACGAAGGCCAGCGGTTACAGCTGAGCCCCAAAATCGCCGTAGAGATTGCGCCAAATACTTACGCTAAGCTCGGCTGGCAGTGGCAATCATTCAACAAAGTAGACGGTGTAGATGGCGATATTCTTCCTGCAGAAGTTACCAATGCCACCAGCAGCGGTGTGTTGCTTGGGATGGAGTACGATACACGCGATTTCGAGCCGAACCCAATGCGAGGGCAGTTTCTCGATATTGAATGGATTGCCAACCGCGATTCACTAGGTAGTGATGAAGACTACGACAATCTCGTGGCCAACTATCGTCTCTATCAACAATGGTCAAACAGTACCATCATCGCGATGGAAGTTTACTCGCAATCGATTTTTGGTGATGCACCTTGGTTTGATTACGCCCAGTTAGGTGACGATCAACGTATGCGTGGCTACTACCAAGGGCAATATCGCGACAAACATCAACTCTCCACACAAATAGAAATCCGCCACACCATTGCTGGTCGTCATGGTGTTGTGGGTTGGTTGGGTGCAGGCAATATCGCACCTACTTATCACGACTTATTCGCAAGCAGTTGGCTACCAACTGTCGGGGTTGGTTATCGATTTGCCTTTAAGGCACGTATTAACGTGCGCGTCGATTTAGGGGTAGGTAAAGACAGCACCGGTTTTTATTTCCAAATTAATGAAGCATTCTAGGAGTAGGGTTTGAAGAAAGCAGCACTATTACTACTAAGCCTTTGTAGTGGATTTGTCCAAGCACAAGAATTGAAAGCACCAGTGGGTGTCAGGCCGTGTTGTGCATTTGGTGTCGATCTCAAAGCGCAATTAGGAAGTGTGCCTGTTCCTTTCTTCTCTCTCGAGAATGTCTTATCCAGTAACGAAGTGGGTACTCACCACTATAATGATGGCAGTGAGTCAGTTTCTGGCAGCTTGCTGGGCTTAAATGAAGAAACTAACGGTATTATCTTTACCGAACTGGGCGGCTTTATTGATACGGCTCACGTTCGCGATACCGCCGATTACACCTATTATTTGTTCACTCTCAACCAACATTACCTCGGCCGCGCAGCGCATCTTGACTTGCCTAAAGAACTTCGTGTTCGTCGTATTCGTTGGTACGAACAAAAAGAGAAGCTCAGCGAAGAGGAAAAGCTCGATCGCAGTGCTCAGGCTGCAGCGCTAACCGCGTTTCGCCTTGCTCAATGGCATGAAATTGCTCAGTGGTTCGGTATGGTATCCGTCAGTGGATTTAAAGAGCTGGCATCTGCCTTTTCATCTGAAGATCTGTACTCCAACATGCTTGGAGCAAAGTTAGCCAAGCAAGTCCTGCTGGACAACCCTGAACTCGATCAAAAAGGCTTTTCGAAAGCAATGGACAGCGCTTTTAAACAAGCACTTAAGGATCTCAAAGCCCAGTCCAAAGCGATTACTAAAGAGAAAATTCAGCAGCTTGATGGAGATTGGTGGGACAGCTCAAGACGCCTACCGGATAAGTGGGTGGTTCGATTCCGTGATTACCATATGGCATTGAATTTAACACCCAACTACCCTACTGCGAGCCATGAACTTTCATTGTCTAACACCTTTGATGATCAACAAGCAATCGACCAATGGATGAGTGTCGAGTTTAGAGCAAGCGACAATGAAAACGCTTTTTCTGCATTACCTAAGTCATTGACCTCAAAATCAATTTGGACACCCGCAGATTATCAGCAGATTTCAGATTTTGCTCGTGCCATCGACGAACAGACTCGCCCACCGCTGAAGTGACTTTGCAATCAGCAAGTGAATAAAAGATGCCTAGTTATGCACTTGGCGTCTTTTATCTCATCATTATGCATCCAGTTTTCTACCATTTGAGAATGTAAGAATTCATTTCTATCGGTTGTAAATTCGATAAACTTGTTAATCAGCAAACTTTTCAACCAGTAAAATCGTTACAGTTTGGTTAATATTCTATTTTTTAAAGTGACTGACTTCACATCTATCGACCATTCAGAGGATTATTCTTTCGTATTTTCACACTCCACTGCTAATCTGCTCGCCGCCTTGAAGTGAACTCAAGGTGCATAACTATAAGGAGTGTTCTCATGAATACCAAGAAACCGATGTCGCTCACCAGCCGCGTAATTTTGGGTATGGTAGCGGGTATCTTGACAGGATTTGCAATTCGCACACTTTTTGCCGACAACGGATTTGTCGACGCATACATTGTTAATGGATTATTCGAAGTTGGTGGACAGATCTTCGTTGCCAGCTTAAAAATGCTTGTTGTACCGCTAGTATTTGTTTCGCTAGTTTGTGGTACCAGCTCTCTAAAAGACCTATCTACATTGGGTCGCATGGGTGGTAAAACCCTTGCTTTCTACGTAGCAACAACCGCTATCGCAATCACACTTGCTCTAACCATGGGTACGCTATTCCAGCCGGGTGCTGGTGCAGACCTAACCGCAGCAAGTTCATTCAAATCAGCAGAAGCGCCATCTTTGGGTCAAGTGATCATTGATATGTTCCCGACTAACCCAATCAGCGCAATGGCAGAAGGTAAAACCCTGCAAGTTATCGTGTTCGCCGTCCTATTCGGTATCGCGATCAGTGCAGCAGGTAAGCCAGGCGAGCGTATCGCAGCATTCTTCTCTGATCTGAATGAAGTAATCATGAAATTGGTTGCGATTCTGATGAACCTTGCGCCTTACGGTGTGTTCTTCCTAATGGCGAAGCTGTTTACAGGACTTGGTCTAAGCGCAATCTTCAACCTTGCTGAATACTTTGTTGTACTGGCAGGTACGCTATTGCTGCACGGTCTGGTGACTTACAGCTTGATGCTAAAAGGCTTCACTGGTCTAAACCCAATTACGTTCCTACGTAAGATGGAAGACGCAATCATGTTTGCTTTCTCTACAGCATCATCGAACGCGACCATTCCAGTGACAATGGAAACGGCTAAGCACCGCATGGGTGTTGAGAACCGCGTATCATCGTTCACAGTACCGCTAGGTGCAACCGTGAACATGGACGGCACGGCGATCATGCAAGGTGTGGCGACAGCGTTCATCGCACAGGCATTCAACATCGACCTAACTATGGGTGACTACCTAATGGTTATCATGACGGCAACATTGGCGTCTATCGGTACCGCAGGCGTTCCTGGTGTTGGTCTAGTAATGTTGGCAATGGTATTGAACCAAGTAGGTCTGCCACTAGAGGGCATTGCACTTATCATGGGTGTTGACCGTCTACTTGATATGATTCGTACCGCAGTTAACATCACCGGTGACAGCGCAGTGACGATCATTGTTGCTAAATCGGAAGGTGCATTGGATGAAGCTCGCTTCAATGATCCAATGGCCGGCGTAGCCGAAGAAGAAGTGCACCTGAAACGTGCTGACGCCTAAATCGTTCTACGATTAAACTATCCTGTCTAAATGAAAGCCCCGATGGAAACATCGGGGCTTTTGTTTTATTTGCAATCTAAAGAATAGGTCATAGCAGCCCTACTCCGTCATTGAACTCAGTTTTTCTCTCGCTTGTGCTTCATGCTCGTCGGTGATGGCATTGCCGACCGAGTTCACCGCCAGAGTCAGTGCCGCCATGTCATCGGTAAAGCCGACGCCAGCTAATACGTCTGGCACCATATCTGTTGGTAGGACGAAGTAAGCCAGCGCGCCACCTAAGATAGCCTTGTGGCGAACAGAGGTATTGGAATCTGCCATCGCGAGCCATGATTTAATGCCCATAACCGCAATCTCTTCGCCTGCTTTCTTGACGGAGTTTTTCATTTTACGCCAGAAGGTTTTCTCATCTGGTGCTTGCATCGTTTGGTCTAAGACGTCATCGGACGCCGAATTTACAGACATGCTTGTGGTCATCGTGCCCCCTAAATTTATGACTGTGGCATAGATATTAAGACCATGAACCTGAACGTAGGATTAATAGCGCGTAATGATAATGAAGAAAGGAAACAAAATGGCTAGATAAAAAAATCCCCAAACCGAAGTCCGGGGATTATTACTTTAGAGACAAAAAATTTTGGAAATCAGTTGGTTTTGAAACCAACAGCTTTGGAAACCAAGCTTTAGAAGCAAAATGCCTTATTGAGCAATCTTCTCCAGTACACGCATCAGCATTTTGATACGTGGTTCGATAGACGCAAGCAACAAGTACTCTTGATCGCTATGGAAGCCTGCACCGATAGGTCCTAGACCGTCCAAAGTTGGAACGCCTAGAATCGCCGTGTTGTTTGCATCAGAGCCGCCACCGACTTCTTTCCAGTTGATGTCGATCGCCAGTTCACTTGCCGCTTCTTCAACTAGCATCATCAGGCTTTCTGTTTGTGGGCTTGGCACCATAGAAGGCTTATACGCTTCACGAACCAACTCAATGCTCACGCCATCAACGAATGGTGTTTCCAGCATGCCATTTAGCTTGCTATCGACATCATCGTATTCTTCGTTGCTCCAGAAACGCACATCCACGATCGCTTCAGCATGCTCCGGGACAATGTTCGCACCGTTACCACCAGAGACAATACCGACGTTCAACGTGGTACCAGATTCAAAGTTGGTCATTGCATTGACTGCTAGAATCCAATTCGCCATCTCAGTGATTGCGCTGCGACCATTTTCTGGCTCGTTACCTGCGTGAGCAGCAACGCCATTAAAGGTCATTTTGTAGCGAGCCATGCCTTTGCGCGCTTTAACTAAACCGCCGTCTGCACGTGCCGCTTCTGCAACCAGAACATTCTTTGCGTTTTTCGCAACTGATTGAATCCAATCCACAGAATCCAAAGAGCCAGTCTCTTCATCTGGGTTCATGCAGATAGCGATAGATAGCTTATCCAACACCGCTTGGTCTAGATTGCGCATCGCGTATACGATGTTCAGCAAACCAGATTTCATGTCCGAGACGCCAGGACCATAGGCTTTCTCTGCATCTTGAGACATTGGACGAAGCTCAGCGGTACCCACAGGGAACACGGTATCCATATGACCAATCAGCATCACGTCGATTTGCTCAGCTTCCGGCTTGTTTCGAACTTCAAGACCGATGCCCGCTCTGCCACAGTCGATGCGTTTTACGCTCCAACCTGACATCGCTTGGTACTTCTCTTCAAATTGAGAAGCGATGAACTCGATACCATCAGTAGTGTAAGTGCCACAATCCACATTGATTAGCGGACGTAGCTCTTCTAGATATTCATTTAGAGAGAATTGCATGACTCACTCCTAGACAAACAGATTCATCACTAGCATTGCGCCAAATGCGTTCAATACTGAGATTGCAATCATAACTGGGATGTAACGACCTTCAGTACCAATTGGGCCCATGATACGACCCATGTACTGAACTTGAGAGCCCATTAGGTAGATAGCAGGCGCAAGAATCGCAATGTGCGTGCCGTTCAGGATGCCTTGGTCAAACAGCGTGATCACTACGCCCACCGCACCGCCCATCGACATCCACGCACCGATCAATACCGCTGCCGCTTCACCCGGAAGACCAAACACCGCCATAATTGGAGAGAACACAGTACCCATCAGATCCAGCGCGCCAGTGATTTGCAGTGCTTTGATGATAACGAACGCCATCAATACGTTAGGAACCGTAGAGGTAGTCGCAATTACCCAGCCTTTCTTAGCACCTTCGACGAAGATATCCGTCACCATTGGTTTTTTCGCTTTAACGTCACCCATTATGCCGTCTCCTCTTTTAGGTTCTCTGATTTGTTTTGGTCTCGTTTGTCTTCTTTCCCTTCCGTCATGTTTAGGTAGATACGGAACAGGTTCGCGCCGATGATCTTAAATGCGAACATCACCACAACCGCTAAACCAATAGAAGACGTTACCGCTAGAGAGCCGTCAGCCATCGTCAATGTGAACAGCACAGCACCCGATGAGAAGAAGTTCACGATGGTTGCACCCGCGGTGAACTGGAACATAGTAAATACGTCCGTTTCACGCTTAGTTAGGTGACCTTCATCTTTTAGCTGACGCGTCATTGCCGCACCTGCATCGGTACTTTGTAGAGATGCAATCAGAGCCAAACCAGAGTTACCAGGGATACCCATTAGAGGACGTAGAAGAGGAGTAAGAAGCTTACGAGCAGCTTCAAGCGCACCGTAGTGTTCAAGTACGTTGATCATACCTAATGCGAACATAACGGTTGGAATCAAAGTAAGTGCGAAAATGAAACCGTCACGAGCACCGCTACCGCCAGTACCGCGGAAAGATGTGGTCGCAGCTTGTACCGCGCCATCTGCACCTTCCGTTACGCCGTAAGCCACTTTACCGAAAGAACCATTAAGCGTTGTAAAGTCGAATACACCGTACCATTCGTTGGATTGCATCAGACCAGAAAAGAACACAACCGCAAACGCGAGTGCAATGTAACACCCGATCGTCACCTTGCGTTCAGCATGAACAGGGCTTGTCATAAATTCACCTATGTATGTGGAACAGAACGCATAGATGATCCCCTGAACGACGTGCTAGAGAGATGATCAAAATCAATCCATTTACCGAACAGCCATGCTACATAGTTATGAAGTTTTATTTTATGATTTGAATCACATTTAAAAGATAATAAATATTTATGACCAAGATAAGGTAGATTTATCTAACTATCAGCGAATCTCATCCATTAACAAAACAAACCAAAATTATGAACAAGTTTGTTATTAGCCACACCTTCGACGTGCTTCATGGTTTGTTGCTTATTTGAGATTTCTTGACCAAAAATTAACAAAGGTTCTGTGTAATTTATTTTAGGGTGGTTCGGTCATTACTTAGAGACTTACTCAGGGTTTGCCTTTTGCTTCGATCACAATCCAACATCGCTCGATGGACACTCGCCCTTGTGGCTTGGGTTATCGTGATCTGTTTAAGTAAAAATGCAGGCTTCTACCAATCTTGCCCTCTGATTGGCGCACAAGTGACACCTGAACACGCTACTGCGCAGCAACAAAAGAGCGAGAAAGGGCTGACAAAACAGTGTGAACTGTCTGAAAAGCTGATTCAGGTTTCACAAAACCATCTCGACAGCTTCATTGTGCCCTTATTCCTATTTGCGTTCGTCTTGCTCTCCATCAGTGGCGGTGAACGTAATGCTTTCCGTCATCATACCGAACCGATACCCGAAAAAGTTCGGGTGCATCTTAAGCTATGTGTGTTTAGAGAATAAAACCCGATTGCTATTCATCCCCAAATCAATTGTTTTATTTTTAATCACTTCGCGACAAAAACCGCGAAAAAAGAGAGTTTTAGGAAAAATCATGAAATTCACACGCACACTATTAACCGTAGCTATCGCACTCACTCCACTGTTTTCACACGCAGCAGAAAAAACGTCAGAAGAGAAGCTGCAAGAAATTACTCAACTACTGAAAGAAAACCCGCAGATCCTCGATTCACTGCATCAAAACCTACAAGACTACGTCGCTTACCAAAAGACGTTTAACGCGACTTTGGATGAAGCGCGCGCCTATCTTAACGATGGCAAGCACTCTTACTTCGGTGCAGAGAACCCTGAACTGACGATCATCAACGTGACTGATTACAGCTGCCCTTTCTGTAAGCGTCTTGAAGGTGAGCTAGTGAAGGTAGAGAAAGAATACCCACAGGTGAAAGTGCTGAACATGACGGTATCGTTCAAAGAACAGTACGAGAAGAACGGTTACAACTCGGCAAGTTACGCATTGAACGTTTGGCAGAACCAACATGATAAGTACAAAGAAGTGCACGACTTGTTGGTGAAGAAGCCGGGGCCACATGATGCAAGTTCACTACAAAAAATCGCTAAGAAGACCGGCACAGAAGTACAGCTTGTCGACGACAAAGAGACCAAAGCGTTGTTGGATAAAAACTACGAGTACTTCACTCGCTTAGGTCTACGCGGCACACCAGCGATCATCATTAATGACCAAGTCATTCCGGGTTATGTGCCTTTCGAAGAGCTTGAGAAAGTTATCGACCAAGAGCTAAAGAAATAACTATCGAAATCGATAGCTATTGAAATAGTAAGTAAACATCAAAAACAACAAAGCCCTTCCCTGATATCTCAAAGAAGGGCTTTTTATTTATCGAAATAAAGAACGTTTGGTTACTTATCGCGCCCCACAAACGCCACAACGACTTTGTCATTACCAAGTGAACGAGAGAACACGTACGCGCCTTCTTGTTCAATCACTTGATGCTGACCCGCACCAATCGCTGGATGCGCTTTACGGAACTGACCTAGAGTTTGCCAGTGTTTGAGCAGCGCTTGCTTCTCATCAGATAGCTTCCATACCATGTCAGAGCGTGTGCCTTGGTGGAAATCATCCGCGTAAGGACCAATGTTACGACCCACTTCGTCACCGTAGTAAACCTGAACAGCACCAGGGCTTAGAAGCAGTGCATTCGCGGCGTTACGCTGCATGCCATAGTCTTTGAAGCGAGAGAAGAACAGCTCGGTATCGTGAGAAGACATGTAGCTCACTGGGTTGAAGTCTTTCTCGTTGGCGATTGTGTCTGCGTAACTTTGGTAGGTGTCTGCCATTTGGCTGAAACACGCCGCGCCTTTATCTAATTTCTTCTGCATGTCGAAGTTAATCAACGCATCAAAGCCATCGTCAAAGTAAGGGCTGCGATAAGCGGTATGCCCCCATACTTCACCCATCATCCAGAATGGCTGACCTGACTTGCCGTTCTCTTTACGCCACTGCTCAAGGCTGCTTGATGCCTCTTCTTTTAAGCGCTTCCACACATCGCCTTCAACGTGCTTCACCGTATCGACACGGTAGCCATCAATGCCAAAGCGTTTCACCCAATCAGTTTGCCATTCAATCAAGTAATCCGAGACGGTGTAATTGTCACGCGCCTCTGCGCGAGTACCAGGGTTATCCAATAGCCATTGCGCTGGCTTCACGGCTTTGTCTGATTCAGTGATAAAGTCAGGTAAACCCGCCAATGACATAGTGATATCACTGCTGCCCGGAGCCGGGTATCCCGGTAGACCAGTTCTTACCCAGTCACCGCCCCACCATTTAGCCCAGTATGGACTCTGGTAATCAATATTCTGGTGGTAGCTATGCCAGTTTTCGCCCGCTTTTGGTTGCCAATCCCCCCACTTCTTCGGTAGGTCAGCGTTTGGCTTTAACACCTCAATACCGTCAAATTGCAAATCGGCTAACGTTGAGTAGCCAGTGTGGTTGATTACCGCGTCCATCAAGACTTTGAGACCACGCTTATGCGCCTCTTCCACCAGCACTTTAAGGTCATCTTCGTTACCAAAGTTCTCATCAATCTTGGTGAAATCACGCGTCCAGTAACCGTGGTAAGCATAGAACGGGAATGAGCCGCTATCACCGCCACCCACAAAACCGTGTACTTGCTCAACGATTGGCGATAACCAAATCGCATCTGTACCTAGGCTCTTGATGTAATCTAGCTTTTCGATCACGCCTTTTAGGTCACCACCGTGGAAGGTACCAATCTCTTCTTTGCCATCTTTCTTACGCCCATAGCTGTTGTCATTGCTCGTATCGGCATTATTGAAACGGTCGACCATCACGAAGTAAATGTTGGCATTGCGATAATCAAACGGTACTGCTTCTTTGGTTTTCTTCACTGGCTCTAGTAGCACCAACCCGCCTGAATCTTTGCTTGGCGTCAGCGATACTTGCTGATCTTTTACTTTGACCATTTGCCCAGAGTAAGCATCACGCAACTTGGTGCCATCTGGGAAACTATCACCCAACGCAATGGTGACTTCGCCGCCTTGGTAAACCTCACATTGCACTTTTGGGATTGGGCGTTTGAACTCAGTCTTGGCGGCTTTCTTAGGTTCACGCTTGAAGCGCAATGTTTTCGCTTCCGCATCAAAAGCAAAAGAGTAATCGCCAGTGAAGCGGATTTTTAACGGCAGTTCTGTTGGTTTTCCGCAGTTCAGTGCGATAGGTTTGTTGAATTTGACCTTCTGACCATCAGGCGCGACACAGTTGCCTTCAACACCCGTGATTTTGAGCGTGTATCCATCTTTAGTTAATGGCACAACCAAAGGCTGCTCTGCACTTAAAGGAAAGTCACGGCTGTTTGTCGTGGTAGATATGGTGATGTTTGGCTCGGCGATGGCACTTGCCGATGCAAGCAATAAGGTAGTCGTAATCAGATTCAGTTTCATCGTTCAGTCCATTGGTTGCGCATAGGCGCAGTATTCGTGTTGTAGTTTTATTCACACTAATAGTAAATGGATGAAAAACTGAGCACATCATTCTGAAAGGCTACGCCCTAAAGCTTGTAACACTTCACATTTTGCTTTGATTGGGGCGTAGTTCTATACGAGTTGACGGGGCACATTTTCGAGTTTGTGACACATGATGGTTTAGGGGATAGGTGAACCCATAGGTTTGGTGAGTGGATTAATCGCATTCCTTTAAATAAAAGTGGTCAGTATTTTACTGACCACTTTTTGGTTTATTCGACCAAAGTGAATCCCTTGATTGTGCTTTGGTTTCTTAGGTAGGTGATAGTCGCATTTGGCAGCGTGGCTGAAGAAATGTTCACTTCTTCTAGTTTATTTTGGTTATCGATGTTCAAGTCATTGAGGCTCAGGTACCCAAGTGTAAGGTGGGTCAGATCGACGTTATTGCTGATATCAATTTGAGTGACGTTCTTGGCCCAAACGGTCAAATAGCTGAGATTGGTTAGCGTACTTACATCTAGGGTTTGCAGCTTTTCGCCATCAAGCGAAAGGTAACTAAGTTCGGGGTTGTTGCTCAAATCAACATGACTTGAAGCAGGTACTAGAGACATGAGCGTCACGTTTGGAAAGTGGGTCAATTCTAGATTTATCTCGGTATTAAATAGGCGCAGGCTATCGAGTTTCACCATGGTGGAGCTGATCATTGCGTCTAATTGAGAATCTTCTGCGGCAAAACTAAACAAGTTTGGGGCAATGGTTAGATCCATCGATCGCAGTTGGGTGTTACTGATGTTTATTCGCGACAGCTTGGTGTATTCACTGCGCCAGTCGATTCGAGTGAGTGGATTGTGCGCTGCGGTAAATTCAGTGAGATCTTTCAATCCAGTCAGATCGAGCGTGGTCAGGTCATTTTCATCAAGGTTAAGGTGCGTTAGGCGCTCACCGTCTGGCAGGCTGACTTGAGTCAATGCATTCGCTTCAACATTGAGTCGTTCTAGTTTCGACAAATTGCTCGCATCTATTTCCGTTAGTTGATTGTAGCCAAGTTCAAGCGAGGTAAGGCTGGTTAATTGGTCGAGGCCCCAAACCGAGGTGATGCCAGTCCCTGTGCAGTTCAGTTGGTGCAGATCTTCAACGTACTCAATTTCGTTGTACACCGCTTCCGTGGCGATGCATTCTGCAAATCTTACGTCGTTAAAAGAAAGGCTGATGAGTGGGGTTTTTGTCGCGTTTGGATCACCGCTGTCAGAGCCGCCACAGCCGAACAGGGCGAGGGTGATGAGTGGGAGAAGAGCATTACGCATACTATCGTTCCTTGTTGGTATTGTTGTTGAATAACGGTCAGATGGCGGCAAGAAATGGGGTTTATTTTCTGCGTTTGGCAGTCGTTAGAATACTTCGCGTACAAGTTGAACTTGATCACCTTTCTTTGGCGAAAGGGGCTATGGTTTCAGTGAGTTACTATATCGATATGATGAAGTGTTTACAGTGATATTTTGCGATTCGCCGAGTCAGTTCGCAAACAGCGCCGTTAACGAAGAAGCATCCTGCCGGTTTTAGACAGGAGTCATGAATTGGCGACAGGATGCTTAATACTAGATTGCAGCGCGTGCTTTGAGCACGCGTTGCCACACGGCGATGCTCATGAGATTGATGTTCTCTTCACTGAACGTGCGGCTGATACGCTTAATGGTTGATAGCGTAGCGTTGTGACCAAGCGATTGAGAAAAGCGCGTGTCGAGATAGCAATCGCGCAGGCTATCAATGTGCTGACAGTCTTCAATGACCGATTCAATTGTAACCGCTTCACGTAATGATTCTTTTGCACTAATAACGGCGTCAAGCAGCTTGTACGCGATTTGGGGAGCGAAAAGACAACTAAAGCTGCACGCTGCCTAGGTTACGCATTTGAGTCAGAGCCCAATTGGTGCGGTGTTGGGTGTAGTTAGTGTTCGGATACACTTTGATCTTGTAAGGATTCGGCAGAACCACCGCTAACCTTGCGGCTTGCCATTGGGTCAGTTGGCTAGCGTGAATGCCATAATAGTTTTGCGCAGCCGCCTCGACGCCGTATATACCGGGACCAAACTCCACCACATTTAAATACACTTCGAGAATGCGTTCCTTGCTCCACATTGCTTCCATCAACAGGGCAAAGTAGAGTTCGTACGCTTTGCGCACATAAGAGTGTGCAGGGAACAGAAATACGTTCTTTGCAGTCTGTTGAGTAATGGTACTTGCACCACGAGAAGGTCCGTTCTCGCCGGCTTGTGAGATAACAGAAAACAGTGAATCAAAATCCACCCCATAGTGATAAGGAAATTTCTGATCTTCCGTCGCCATTACTGCTAGTTGGATGTTTTTTGAAATCTCAGACAGTGGCACCCACTCTTGCTGGCTGGTTTCTGGATATCCTTCTGGTGGCGAGATCATACGGCTGATCTTCCATCCCCATAGAGGCGGATTAACGTATTTGACAAAGCCCACCAACAACACGGGAGTCAGTAACAAAACCAATGAAATTTTGAATAGAAACGACTTCAGTCTTTTCAGCATGCTTTATTTGCCTAACCAGAGTAAGGAATACGCCACTGATGTATCTCTATTTGTGGCAGTTTAATTAAATGGGAGCGAAGATTGCCTGATTCAAAGTAGAACAACAAGTTTACAAGGTCAAAAATTGGTTAAAAAAAACCCGATTTACATTGTAAACCGGGCTTACTTTTTGATTAATTTGTGCTATTTAATCAGTTTGTAGAATACGGTTGATAGTGGCGGTAAACGCAACTCAAGAGACTGAGGCAGTGATTCGCTTTCTACTTCTTGCGTTTCGACGCTGCTTAGTACCTCAAAGCCGCTGCCGTCGTATTTCGCGTCGTCAGTATTCAACAGAAGTTCGTACTTGCCTTCCATCGGCACACCCAAACGGAAACGCTCATGAGGCACTGGCGTGAAGTTACTAATCACCAATACACGTTCGCCATCTTGGCTAATACGTTCATGCGCAAGGATACTTGCTTCCGCTTCATCTTGCAGACGCCATTCAAAGCCAGCAGGCACACAATCTTGATCGTGCATCGCCGCTTCGTCACGGTACAAGTGATTCAAGTCGCGAATCAGTGCTTGCACACCTTGGTGACGACCAAACTCCAGTAAGAACCATTGCAACTGATCGTCGTGGTTCCACTCTGCGGTCTGACCAAGCTCAGCGCCCATGAAGTTTAGCTTCTTACCCGGTTGACCATACATGTAACCGTAGTAAGCACGTAGGTTCGCCGTTTGTTGCCACTCATCACCTGGCATCTTGTTATGGATAGAACCTTTGCCGTACACCACTTCATCATGAGATAGCGACAGCACATAGTTCTCGCTGTGTGCGTAAACAAGCGGGAATGTGATGGTATTGTGGTGGTATTTGCGATGAATAGGATCTTCTTGGATGTAAGAAAGACTGTCGTGCATCCACCCCATATTCCACTTAAAACCGAAGCCTAAGCCACCCATAAAGGTTGGCGCAGATACACCCGGGAATGCCGTCGATTCTTCCGCAATGGTCATTGCATTCGGGAAGTGCTTGTACACTTCTTCGTTCATCCACTTCAGCGTTGCGATCGCATCGTAGTTCTCGTTACCGCCGTCCGCATTTGGAATCCACTGATCGTGGCTGCGTGAGTAGTCTAGGTAGAGCATCGACGCAACAGCATCCACACGGATACCATCAATATGGAATTGCTCAAACCAGTAAAGCGCGTTAGACACAAGGAAACGGCGCACATGCTCACGACCTAGATCGTAGATGTAAGAGTTCCAGTCTTGGTGCCAACCACGGCGAGGGTCTGGATCGTGGAACAGTGGCGTACCATCAAAATTCGCTAAGCCATGATCATCCGATGGGAAGTGCGCAGGTACCCAATCCAGTACCACGCCCAAGCCAGCTTGGTGGCACGCATCAACGAAGAACTTGAAATCATCCGGAGAGCCGTAACGACTGGTCGGTGCAAACAAACCAACAGGTTGGTAACCCCAAGAGCCAAAGAACGGATGTTCAGAAACTGGCATCAGCTCAACGTGGGTGTAGCCCATGTCTACAAGGTAAGGTACTAATTCAGCGGCCAGTTCACGGTAGTTAAGGAAGTCGCCCTCTTCGTTGCGCTTCCAAGACCCCGCGTGCAGTTCGTAGAAAGATAACGCTTCATCACGCTTCTGCGTCACTGGACGGTTTTGCCATTTCGCATCTTGCCATTGGTAACGGTTGTGATCGTACGTGATCGATGCGAAAGATGGGTATTGCTCAGAGTAGAAGCCCCAAGGGTCTTGTTTATGAGGAAGCCCTTCCCCATTCGGACCTTTGAGTTCGAATTTGTATTGTACGCCCTCTTCCAAACCAGGAATAAACAAGCCCCAGATACCGTAGTCGAGACGTTGCATTGGATGACGACGGCCATCCCACTGGTTGAAGCTGCCCACTAAGCTGATTGCAGAAGCATGAGGGGCGTAAACAAGGAAGCGCACACCAGAGATATTTTCACCACCGCGTTCGATGGTCACAAACTGCGATCCCATGTAGCGGTACATGTCTTTTGGCGTGTGCAGGTGCTCGTATTCTTGATAAATGTTGTGGTACTGGTAAGGGTCGTCAATGAGCTGTTCCACGCCATCCCAATCCACAGCAAGTTGGTAGTGAGTTAGGTGCAGGTCACGCTTCTCTTTCAAGATGAAGCCGCTCTCGCCTTCGCGTTCTAACTCAACACGAGGTTCACCGCTGACAACCAATTCAACTTTGTCTGCACCCGGCATCCAAACTCGTAACGATCCTTCGCCATCATCGATGAATGGACCAAGTGACGCAAATGGGTCTGAGTAAGCCGCCTCAGC
This sequence comes from Vibrio sp. M260121, assembly GCF_036533715.1. Taxonomy (NCBI): domain Bacteria; kingdom Pseudomonadati; phylum Pseudomonadota; class Gammaproteobacteria; order Vibrionales; family Vibrionaceae; genus Vibrio; species Vibrio sp. M260121. The sequence goes on from NZ_JATABF010000029.1 coordinate 50,627, forward strand.
TAGTAATTCATAGGCGCGTTCGTATTTTTTCTTTATCTTGGTTTTCAAATCTTTCTCCCTAGCACCGATATTCTCCTTATGGTTTTTGAACATCGGATTTCCTCAGCCAAACGTTGTGAATTCACACAATTATAAAAAACCGCACTCTATCCAAGAGATGAATAAAATAGCGTCAAAAAACAAAAATGCCCGCTATTGTTGCGGGCATAATAACGGTACTTCATCCTAACGGATTGTGCCGATTTAATGAGTGACCTAGGCTGTACTTTCGTACCTCAGCGCAATTAAATTCGCGAACTCCTACATCACCCATTCCACCTTATTTGCTCGCTTTCGCACGCACTTCAGTGAGGCGCTTAGAAATACGGTTAACGTCTTCACGGCTAAAGATTTCGTCAAGGTTCATCGATAGTTTACGACGCCAGTTTGGATACTCGTCAACAGTACCTGGAATGTTTACCGGTTGGTCCATTTCTAGCCAGTCTTCAAGCTGAACACTTAGTAGTGCTGAGTCACCCGCAGCCACATGCAGTTGCAATGCTTCACTTAGGTAACCATCCATTGGTACGTACTGCGCATCATGACCGATACCTTCTGGTAGGTAACCATGCCAACGAACACTGTCTAGGATGCCTTGTTTGCACTTCAAACGGTCATCAAACAGACCTTCCAGTTGTCGCTCGTCTGGGTACAGACCGATCTCTCGACCCATCTTCAAGTCATCACAGTGCCAGAAGCCACGTAGGGTTGGCATATCGTGTGTACACAGCGCTGCCATTGACTGCTCAGCGTAATGCTTCGGAGAAATGAAGCCGCCGTCGTCTTTTGATGTTTCGAAGAAGAATACTTTGTATGAGTGAACACCTGCGTCACGAAGGATATCAACGATTTCATCAGGCACGGTACCCAAATCTTCACCGATTACAGAACACTGATGACGATGAGATTCTAGCGCTAGGATTGCTAGCATATCTTCAACTGGGTAGTACAGGTATGCTCCTTCTGTCGCCTTCTCACCTTTTGGAATCCACCAAAGGCGAAGCAGACCAAGAACGTGGTCAATACGCAGTGCGCCACAATGCTTCATGTTTGCACGTAGCAACTTGATGTACGCGTCGTAGCCTGTCGCTTCCAACACTTGTGGGTTTAGCGGTGGTAGACCCCAGTTTTGGCCTAGTGGACCAAGCACATCTGGTGGCGCACCGATGCTTGCATCCAATACTAACGCACCGTCGTCAGCCCAAGTCTCGCTGCCTGAATCTGCAACACCTACAGCAAGGTCGCGGTACAGACCAACCGTCATGCCTTTTTCTTCAGCTAACGCTTGCGCTTCTTTGATTTGATCGTCTGCAATCCACTGTAGGTACATGTACAGGTGAACACGGTCTGCGTTGTCTTTGATGTACTTCTGAGTTGCTGCTGCATCGAACGTGCGGAACTTCTCAGGGAATACTGGCCAACCCCAAACGCTTGAATCTTCAGCGTGTAGCTCACCGTGCAGCGCATCAAATGCCGCTTGGTGAAGTAGGCTCTCGCCGCCAATTTCTACGAACTCTAGGAACGCACGAGCACGGTCTGTGTTCTTGTCTAGATGACGCGCTTTAAACTCGCTAAATAGCAGCGGAAGAATGCTCATCTTAAGCTCAGACACTTCGGTGTAGTTCACCCAGTGTGATTCACGTGCTTTTTGTAGACGTTGCTGGAATTCAGCGCTGCCAACACGTTGCTGTGCTTCTGCACTTAGTGCGAACTCAGGCACAGAGCTTACGTCGATGTACATGATGTTCAACCAACGACGAGAAGACGGGCTGTATGGGCTCGCACCTTCTGGGTTCGCTGGGAACAATGAGTGAATCGGGTTCAAACCAATGAAGTCACCGCCACGAGATGCGATGTCACTCACCAACTGCTTCAGGTCACCGAAGTCACCGATACCCCAGTTGTGCTGAGTACGCAGTGTGTAAAGCTGGATGCTTGGGCCCCATAGCTTTTTGTGTTGGTTTAGGTCTTCTTGTTTGAAACACGCTTTAGGTGTGATGATCAGCGACATTTCGTAAGGGGTCTTGCGACGCTTACGGCTGATGATCAGTTTGTGGTAACCCCATGCCAAGTTCTTTGGCAATGCAAACACTAGAGGGCCACCCTCAGCTCGTTCATCACGAACAATTTGCGACTGAAGATAGCCTTCAAGTACCTCTCCTTGTTCTGTTTCTAAACGCCAGCTAAATTCGCTCTCGCGAGCACTCGTACCTAGGTTTAGTTCCACTTCGACTGGTTCGCCGTCGCGTAAAACAAGAACAGGGGCTAGTACGTCTTTCTTATGTTTTTTCTCAGCAGAAGCCAATAGCTTCTCATCGCTGCTAGTATCGTAGCCAAGTGAAGTGAGCAAGCGGCGCAGTGTTTCTTCAGAAACTTTTGCCTCGTCTCCCCACGCGCTGACGTAGCTATCAGCTAATCGCGCCATGTCTGCGACTTTCTTTAGTGCTGTTTGTTCTTTCATCGCTTTCTCCGAAGGTAATACCAACACCTTCCATGTAGGGTTTTATTGTTATCAATAACTAATCTTTGAAAATGACCAAAGGTAGCGCTCGGCTACCTTGGTCTTAACTGGGTTCTATTAGCGTTTCACCGCTTCAAGTTTCCAGATGTTGTTCACGTAGTCGCGGATAGAGCGGTCTGATGTGAACTTACCAACTAGGGCAGTGTTAAGAATCGCTTTCTTAGCCCAGCCTGCTTGGTCTTTGTATTGTTTGCCCATTTCTTCATGCGCTTTCACATAAGAAGCGAAGTCAGCAAGACATAGGTATGGGTCACCGCCATCTAGTAGGCTATCGAATGTAGCGCGTAGTAGGCCTGGTTGACCTGGCGTAAACTCTTCACCTGTTAGTAGGTCTAGAGACGCTTTCAGTAGGTGATCTGCGTTGTAGTAGTCGTAAGGGTTGTAGCCAGCTGCTTTAACCGCTTTCACGCCTTCAACATCAAGACCGAAGATGTAGATGTTCTCGTCGCCCACTTCTTCACGAATCTCAACGTTAGCACCATCCATCGTACCGATAGTTAGGGCACCGTTAAGAGCCATCTTCATGTTACCTGTACCAGATGCTTCTTTACCCGCTAGCGAGATTTGTTGTGAAACGTCTGCCGCAGGGATGATGATCTCAGCCATGCTCACGCGGTAGTCAGGGATGAATACCACTTTCAGTTTGTTACCGATGCGAGGATCGTTGTTGATCTTCTCAGCAACCTTGTTCACTGCGAACATAATTTCTTTCGCTAGGTGGTAACCCGGTGCTGCTTTCGCTGCGAAGAAACATACGCGTGGCTCACACTCGAAACCAGGTTCGTTCAGGATGCGGTGGTATAGAGATAGAATGTGTAGCAGATCTAGATGCTGACGCTTGTACTCGTGTAGACGCTTGATTTGAACGTCGAAGATAGCGTTAGTATCTAGCTCGATACCCATGTTATCTAGAACCCAATCAGCAAGACGCTGTTTGTTTTCTTTCTTAACAGCCATGAATTCCTTTTGGAATTTCGCGTCTGTTGCGTATTTAGCAATGCCTTCTAGCTGCTCTAGTTTCGCAGGCCATTCTGGACCTACTTTCTCAGTGATTAGCTTAGATAGACCTGGGTTACAGAACTTCAACCAACGACGAGGAGTGATACCGTTCGTTACGTTGTGTAGACGAGTTGGGTACATCTCGTGGAACTCTGGGAATAGGTCTTTCTTAACCAATTCAGAGTGAAGTGCTGCTACACCGTTTACTGCGTAAGAACCGATTACACATAGGTTTGCCATGCGAACCATGCGGTTGAAACCTTCTTGGATGATAGAAAGCTTCGCTTGCTTCTCACCGTCACCAGGCCACATCTTACGAACTTCTTGTAGGAAGCGGTGGTTGATTTCAAAAATGATTTCCATGTGACGTGGCAGTAGGCGCTGAATTAGCGACTCTGGCCATGTCTCTAGTGCTTCAGGAAGTAGCGTATGGTTAGTGTATGCGAATGTCTGAGAACTGATTTCCCAAGCCGCTTCCCAAGTAAGACCTTTTTCGTCCACTAGGATGCGCATTAGCTCAGGGATAGCAATTGTTGGGTGCGTATCGTTAAGCTGGATAGTCTCTTGCTTAGGTAGATCCGCTAGCGAGTAACCTGCTGCTTCGTGGCGACGTAGGATGTCGCGTACAGATGCTGCTGAGTGGAAGTACTGTTGCATTAGACGCAGTGTTTTACCTTTCTCGTGGTTATCGTTCGGGTAAAGCACTTTAGTGATGTTGCCTGCGTCGATCAGCGCGTGCTGAGCTTCGAAGTAATCACCGTTATTAAAGCTTTCTAGTGAGAATGGTGCGATTGCCTGACATTCCCAAAGACGTAGAGGGTAAACCGTGTCTGATTCGTAACCTACGATAGGTAGATCCCAAGGCATTGCTTTTACAGACATGCCAGGAACCCATTTACGAACTTCTTTACCGTTTTCGTTTACCACTTCAACGTGACCGTAGAAGCCGATTTCTTGCGCTAGCTCAGGGCGAGCCACTTCCCAAGGGTAACCTTCTACACCACGCCATGCGTCTGGTGCTTCTTGTTGACGGCCGTCTTTGAACGACTGCTTAAATAGACCGTATTCGTAATGCAGGCCGTAACCTACAGTTGGGAATTCTTGAGCCGCACATGAATCCATGAAACATGCTGCTAGACGACCTAGACCACCGTTACCCAGTGATGGGTCGCGTTCTTCTTCTAGAAGGTCTGTTAGGTTGTGACCTAGCTCAGCCATAGCTTCAGTGATCTCTTCGTAAAGACCCATGCTGATTAGGTTGTTACCAGTCAAACGACCGATAAGGAATTCTAGTGAAAGGTAGTTAACGCTTTTCGCTTCTTGGATGCGAGCGTCTGCTTCAGTAGCAAGCAAATCACAAGTCGTAAACTCAGCCAATGCACGACCCATTGCTAGGTACCATGCGCGGCTATCTGCATTTTCAACCGTGTGAGCGTAAGTCACAGATAGATGTTTCTTTACGCTTTCTTGGAACGACTTCTTGTCAAATTGTTTCTGTTGAGTAGGTTTCATTAAGAAATTCTCACGTCTTTTAGTAATTCATCTGCCATACATCGTGCATTTCCCTCTGTGAATAAACATCCTCCCATTTGTCCTCCCTACAAGGAGGAGGGGGTAGGGCGTAGAGGGCGTAAGCTTGCAAACTTAGTGATCCAAATCGCAACACGGCAGCCTATAACCCTATTCTTAGTGATTCGGATCACAGCCATCTGTGAGAAAGATTAAAATTTGTTCATGACGTTTTTTATTCACCCTTCCTACTCCAATGTAAAAACTGTCTTATCGATCACATTACGTCTTTTAACATTGATAATTTCTCCTTAATAGATGTGCAACTCTCTCTACATGGGATCAATACCATCGATGTTTAAGTGACCAAAATCACAAATACAGGGCGTAGTTGGTGGCATTTGCATCAACTCTTGAGAATTAGGAAGTGGATCAAAGTAACAACCAATTCTGTTGTCGTAACATCCAAAACGACTCGCAAGCATGTACACTTTTTATACAAACTAGAATTTAGTGGTGTGAGTCAGTTTCTAGTTTCGCTAGCTCAAAAAATTAAGGACAGAATTTATAATGTGGATTCCATCTAAACTTACTCGCCCAGGTCGCCTGCACAACGCAATCGTCCGTCCGCGAGTGTTGGACTTACTGCAACAAGCGCCTTACTACAAACTGGTATTGTTTCGCTCGCCGGCTGGTTACGGGAAAACCACCATGGCGGCACAGTGGCTGTCAGACAAACCCAATGTAGGTTGGTACAGTATCGACGACAGTGATAACGATGGTTTCCGCTTCGTTAACTATCTACTGCAAGCTTTAAACAAAGCGACCAACTACAACTGCTCTAACGCTCAAAAATTGGCTGAAAAGCGTCAGTTCTCTTCTTTACGCTCTTTATTCAGCGAAGTTTTCGCTGAAATGGCAGATTTTCAGCATGAGTGTTACGTCGTACTCGATGACTACCATCTGATCACTAACGACGAAATTCACGAGTCCATGCGTTTTTTCTTAAAGCACATGCCAGACAACCTTACTGTAGTGGTTACTAGCCGTGCGGCACCGCCATTAGGCACTGCGAACCTTCGTGTCCGTGACTTGATGATCGAAATCGGCAACGAAATGTTGGCATTCGATACCGAAGAAACCACACGCTTCTTCAACCAACGCATTGCCGATGGCATCGATGAAGACATGGCGAACAACTTACGTACTTACGTTGAAGGTTGGCCATCAGCGTTACAACTTATCGCCCTACAAGCACAGCATCAGAACCGCACTCTGGCACAAACCGTAGAGTCGGTGTCTCAGTTTAATCATGCACACTTATGGGATTACTTAGTCGAAGAAGTCTTTGATCTATTAGACAAAGAGACACGTCATTTCTTAATGCAGGTATCGGTACTGGACCATTTCAACGATGAGTTAGTGTTTGCACTGACCCAGCGTGAAGACGCACTCGGCATGATTGAGTCACTCAATCGATACGGCTTGTTTATCTATCCACTGGAAGGTGAACAAAACTGGTTCCGATTCCACAATCTGTTTGGCGAATTTTTGTCGCATGAACGTCAAGCGCGTATTCCTCAACAAGAGAAAGATCTACACCGCAACGCAGCTGTCGCCTGGCTAAAACAGAAAGCACCGCATCAAGCTATTCACCACGCACAGAAATCTGACGACACTGATCTAATCGTAGAAATCTTGAATGAATTTGGTTGGAAGATGTTCAACCAAGGTGAGTTAACAACGCTAGAAGCGGCGATCAACCAGCTTGATAAAGACTTACTCTTCAGCCACCCGAAACTGTCGATGTTGCGCGCATGGTTGGCGCAAAGCCAACACCGCTACAACCAGGTTGGTGAGCTACTAGCAGAAGCCGAAGAAGAGCATAAGAAACGTAATATCGAACTTGATTCTGGCTACCAAGGTCAAGCTAATGCCCTACTCGCTCAGGTTGCAATCAACAGCAACCAACCAGAGCGTGCATTAGAGTTAGCCGAGTTAGCACTGAGCCAACTTGACCCAACGGTGTACCGCAGCCGTATCGTGGCGACGTCAGTCGTTGGTGAAGTAAACCACGTACTGGGTAAACTTGACCGCGCATTACCAATGATGCAACAAACCGAAAAACTGGCACGTCAGTATCAGGTTTACCACCAAGCGTTATGGGCAATCTTGCAACAAAGTGAAATCATGATCGCGCAAGGTTACGTCCAAGCAGCATTTGAGCTGCAAGATTCCGGCTTCCGCTTGATTGAAGATCAACAACTTCAGCATGTTCCTCTTCACGAGTTTTTATTACGAATTCGCGCGCAAGTATTGTGGTGCTGGAACCGCTTGGATGAAGCAGAAGAGTGCTCATACAAAGGGCTACAAATTCTAGAAAACCACTCACCAAGTAAGCACTTACATAGCTACTCAATGTTGGCGCGTATTGCGATTGGTCGCGGTGAACTAGACAAAGCGGGTAAGTTTATCGAACACATCCAGCACTTGATGAAACAATCCACTTATCACGTAGACTGGACGGCAAACGCATCGCTCTCTCTGATTTTGTTTTGGCAAGCTCGTGGCAACACAGAAGCAATTCAAGAATGGTTGAACACCGCAGTTCGCCCGGAATCAGCGTGTAACCACTTCTTGCAGTTGCAGTGGCGCAATATTGCTCGTGCTCACATCAACCTTGGCCAATATGACGAAGCGCGACAAGCTTTGGACTTCCTACAAAGCGAAGCTCGTCGTACTAACTTGGTGACCGATACCAATCGCAACCTTGTGGTTGAAGCGGTATTTGCCGCGCGTCAGAAAGACGAAGAGCAAGCAAAAGCACTATTGAAAGAAGCACTAGTGATGACAAACCAAACCGGTATGGTCGGCAACTTCTTAATCGACGGTGCAACGATTGGTGGTCTACTAGAGAAGCTAAGTCTTCGTCATGAGCTGGGCGATTTAGAACGTCACCGTGCTCAGCAATTGATGAAAGACATCTCTTCAAACCAACGCAGCCGTTCGATTCACTTCGATGAGGACTTTATCGAGAAGCTAGTCAATCACCCGAATGTGCCTGAGCTAGTTCGTACTAGCCCACTGACTCAACGTGAATGGCAAGTGCTTGGTCTTATCTACTCTGGCTTTAGTAACGAACAAATCGCACAAGAGCTGGATGTGGCAGGCACAACGATTAAGACTCACATTCGTAACTTGTACCAGAAGCTCAATATTGCCAACCGTAAGGAAGCAATCGTAACAGCAGAGAACTTGTTGCAGCTGATGGGTTACTGATCAGGCGAATAAATTAGTGCTAAATACGAGGGTTGGCGTCATGCGTCAGCCCTTTTTTGTTGCTAATTAATCGTTGAAAAGTGCAAATTGCAAAGCACGTAGGAAACGTTGTACATATATACCCAAGTAACCTCGAGATGCTAGGTTCAGCGAGAATGACTTGGTTTGTAGACGCGGCGGCGATTTAAAGGTTTAGTGGGTCTAAATCAAGAATCGACAACAAAGTATACAAGCCAAGACCCTTACTATTTACAAAGAGGGCCCTTTGGGAGCGTGTCATTGACTCGCTTTTTTATTTAAACCAATGGCTGCGTCAAACAACTTGGAAAGAGCTAGCTATTACAAGGCGTTGTTTTCCTTGCCCCCGAATCAATGACAACGCTCTGAATCCTGCATCTTGAAGTCACTTGGGTATATTACAAACAAAAAAATAGCCAACCGCAATTAAGGCGATTGGCTTATGTATGATGTGAACAATGTGTATTCACTAACAACGTCAGTTGGCTAGGTGACCCTCGGCTTAAGAAGGGTCGAAAAGAATTATGCATTAATCATGCCAATTTGAAAAGCATTATTTTTGGGCACAAGATCTCATATCAAATCTTGTTGCAGCCTTAATTTTTGCATTATGCAAAGCCAGAATGCAAAACGCAGTTGCAAGACGCAATCTAGTCACATAAGTGATAAATAAATCATCAATTAGCCAGATTCACGAGATTTATTATTTAAATAGGTTAATTTAGACAGTGTTGAGCGATTTATATTTCACTCTATTCACCCTACCAAATCTCGTTTATCGCCCTGTTTTTATTTGTAGAAAATCACTAAAGATGTTCTGTTTCTCTGATAAGCAATCATTTCGATATCTTCCGAAACACTATTTCATACTTTTTTGACATCAATGTTTGTATACTCACTGCCATCAACATGACTTAGTACTTGAGAAATGAACTATCTAATCACCTACTTTAAAGGAATGGCCATGGGTGCAGCCGATGTTGTCCCTGGCGTATCAGGCGGCACCATTGCATTCATTACCGGCATTTACGACACGTTGCTAGAAAGCATTCGACGTATTAACCCATCACTTTTCTCGATTTGGAAAAAAGATGGCTTCAAAGCCGCATTTTACCATATTAACGGCTTCTTCCTGATTTCACTGTTTGCGGGCATTTTCACCAGCATCGCAACATTGGCAAAACTGATCAGTTGGCTATTAGAAACCCACCCGATTCCAATTTGGTCTTTCTTCTTCGGTCTGATTTTGGTGTCGGTCTACCACATCATTCGCCAAGTAGAGAAACGCGATGCGATTCGCTTTGTTGCCCTCTTGATTGGTATTGGCTTTGCCTACAGCATCACGGTACTCAAACCACTTCACATGGAGCCAACTGCAATCAACACTATTCTTGCAGGTGCGATTGCGATTTGTGCAATGATTCTACCGGGCATCTCAGGCAGCTTTATTTTGCTGTTGATCGGTATGTACGCTCCAGTGCTTGGCGCAGTGAAAGGGTTCCAAATTGATATCCTTGCCTTGTTCCTTGTTGGCTGTGTGGCTGGTCTATTGTCTTTCTCTCACCTGTTATCTTGGTTACTGCGCAAGTTCCGCGATTTAACGTTGATGTTCCTAACAGGCTTGATGATCGGCACGCTACCAAAGATCTGGCCTTGGAAGGAAACGCTGACATGGCGTACGAACTCGAAAGGCGAGCAAGTGCCATTTCTAGAGCAAAACCTGTCACCGTTTGAGTTTGAGCACATCACGTCTCAGCCATCGCAACTGGTGTTAGCTGTGATCATGATGCTAGCAGCCATTGCTCTGGTACTTGGTTTAGAAAAGTTTGCGGATTCAAACAAGTAAATCAAAACCACAATTCCATCATTTAAGAAGCGGAGCCATTGGCTCCGCTTTTTTTATTTACGCTTAACAAACGATAAGTTTCAAGATAGTGCACAATTTGTTGAAATTGCGAGTTTTCGTACATTCCATCTGTGCTAGGATGCAGGCAATGTTAAGTGATAAATACTGAATCTTAATGAAAGTGTTACAAATCGCAGGGATAGCCGTTGCACTGGTTGCTGGCTTTTACGCGCCTACCCTGATCAAAAACTTCTCTTCAGCGCCCGAGCCTAGGTCGCTCGATGAATACTGTTTCCTCTCTACTGAACCTTGTATCCAACATAATGTTGCGATGACGCTTAGCGTCGATACAGCTCAACCTCTGATCCCAGCTCAGCTCGAAGTCGAATGGCAAGACAGCGAAGCCGATCAGCTTGTATTAAGTTTGGTTGGTCGAGAAATGGAAATGGGCGAGCCAAAATTCATGCTGAAGAAAGTGGCGCCGGGTAAATTCGTGGGCGATGTGACATTGCCCGTTTGTACACAAGATTCGATGACGTGGGTTGGTGAGCTTTCCGACGGTAAAGACACCATCTACCCAGCCCTCAAAATGCAAAGATAAGGAATTGATATGAGCCGTAATTGGTCTCTCTTTCTCGTGGTTGCTTTTGTCCTCGGCTTTGGTACCAAAACGTATCTAGATGGACAAAAAGACGTAGAGAAAAAACAGCAAGTCGCGACCGAACAAAGCGTGTTGTTCGGCGAAGGTGATAAACCTGTCGATATCTTCGATACCAGTGATGATCGCATTCGCATTGTTTACTTTGGCTTTACGCGTTGCCCAGACGTGTGTCCGACCTCATTAGCCATGCTAGCAGGCGCACTCAACCAAATCGACGATGCGCAAAAAGCGCAGTTGCGCCCGATGTTCATCTCGCTTGATCCAGAACGCGACGAAGCAGATGCATCCGCCAAGTACGCCCACTACTTCCACCCTATGATTGAAGGTCTATCAGCGCCACTTGATGTAACTACCCCAATTGCTCACAAGTACGGTGTTATTTTCCGTAAAACAGAGCTAGAAGGCTCAGAGCTGAAATACACACTCGACCACAGCTCTTACTTTTACTTCTTGAAGCCTGACGGCACACTCATCACTAAAGTGCCACACACCTTAACGCCTGCGCCAATTGTCGAGGCGATAACCAAACTGACTGCAGAAGGAAAAACCAATGAAAGCTAAGCATGCAATCAAAACGTTAGCCCTCTCCGCCCTACTTCTAAGCCCTTTGGCACAAGCAAACCTCAATGTCATGCCACATGAGCCGTATGCACGAGCCATGGCGCCAGGTGCTGTGACAAGCGCTGTATTTGTGACTTTTGCTAACCGAAGCCAAGAAGATATCAATATCGTTGCAGCAGAAACCCCTGCGGCAGGCAAAGTCGAGTTGCACGATGTGATTAAAGAAGGCGATGTGATGAAGATGCGTCAGGTAGACCACATCACACTAGCTGCAAAAGAGACTACCGAGCTAAAACCGGGCAGCCTGCATATCATGCTATTCGACCTTAAAAAGCCGCTTAATGAAGGCGACGAAATCGAAGTGACAGTGACTTACGACAACGGCCAAAAGCAAAGCTTTACTGCGCCAGTCAAAAAAGTCATGGCAGGAATGAAAAAGCACGAACATCATCATTAGTGCTTCTTTACTTCATCGATTCAAAGCTCCTCCAACGTGGGGAGCTTTTTTATTCCTCTCTCTTCCTCTAAGCAGTATTCGCTAAACTATCAATGCATGATTTTGTGTCCTAAATCAGAGCGAAACAGCCGCAGCTGAGATATAAACAAGGCTTTGCTGCCAAACGAGTTTCTCGCGATGTTAAATGCCCTTTCTCGCGTCTTCAAAATGCTGACGCACGTAAACCCAAATCTGGAACAAGATGTCGACACCATCATTGACTCTATCGGTGGCATGGATAATTTGGTGGAAACCGGAGCTTGCGCGACAAGGCTACGCCTCACACTAAAAGACACTGCAATCGTGAACCAAAAAGCATTGAAAGCACACGGAGCACATGGCGTGGTGATCATCGATGAGCGACATATCCAAATCATCTACGGCGTAAAAGCCAATACCTATTCACAAGAGATGGAAGAACGCCGAATAAAGCACGTATCACTCTAAAAAAGCGCAAAGGAGTTGTAAGAATCGAATCACAGCCGCTATACTCCGGCCGTTAACTCACCAACTAAGAGGAAATATGATGATTGTAATGAATAACACTAACTGGACAGTGAAAGGGTAAACGTCCAACTTTTTTTTCGTGGCTAAGCCACAAGTCCTCCCTTCCTTGCCCGGTTTTCACCGGGGTCAGCTCTATGCGAATTAGACCCTAATGCGATTTGTATTAAGGCGCTTTGTTGCGTCTGGGATAATTCAACAATGAATAAAACACATTCTTTTTGTGAAACACTATTAACTCAACCTAACCCATTAAAGCTATTAGGTTGGAAACCCTTTTTTCAACAACAACTGACGCTAGACGATTACGAGAACACGCTTTTCGCGCGAGTGATTGCTCACCATCGTAGTCGTTACGTTGTGGTTAGCGAACAAGGTGAAACCCACTTACCTATCCATACCTCGTTACCCAGCATGACCGTTGGTGACTGGGTGATACTCAACCACCAGCAGCAGTTTTCTCGTCTACTTGAGCGCCGCAGCTTATTCAGCCGTAAAGCCGCTGGCAGCAAGGTCGCTGAGCAACTTATTGCTGCTAACGTCGATACGGTCTTTATCGTTTGTTCACTCAATCACGACTTTAATCTCAGCCGCATTGAGCGCTACTTGGCACTCATCAATGAAGCCGATGTAGAACCTGTGATTGTACTGACCAAAGCAGACTTATGTGACGACGCTGACGAGCTCAAAGCTCAGGTACAAAAGCTCGACCCACTGCTTATGGTCGAAAGTGTTAACGGTCTGGACGAATCAGACGTTACTAAGTTGATGGGTTGGTGTAGTGAGGGTCAGACCGTCGCCTTTATCGGTTCTTCTGGGGTAGGAAAATCGACCTTAGTCAACACCCTTCTTGGCGAGCAAGAACAAGCGACTGGCGGAATTCGTGAAGATGACAGCAAAGGTCGACATACGACGACCTCGCGCTCAATCCATCTATTGCCTTCCGGTGGGATCTTAATGGACACACCGGGAATGCGAGAGATCCAATTGGCAGATTGCGAAGCAGGCGTGAGTGAAACGTTCGCTGATGTTGAAGCACTAGCAGAAAACTGTCGATTCAGCGATTGTCAGCATCAAACAGAGCCGGGTTGCGCGATTCAAGCCGCAATTGAAGATGGCACATTAGAGATGCGCCGCTTTACTAACTACCAAAAGTTACTGCGAGAACAAGCCCACAACGGCGCGACTCTCGCAGAGCAACGAGCTCAAAGTAAACAGTTCGGAAAAATGGTACGCAGTATCGTTGGCGAAAAGCGCAAACACCAACGAGGTTATTAACTTGTTGCATTTGTGTAACCAATAGAACAAAGGAGGCTAACGCCTCCTTTTTTAATAACTTAGTGAAAAACCATCATTCATACTTAGCGACACAAATCAACACAAAAGACCAATAACAGCAACATAAGGCAAACATTTAAACTAAGAACAAACTAAAACTAGACACAAAATATTACCAAGCTAAGATATGTGATATTCAGCAAGAAAATAGCTGGATTTATAAAAACAGGATAATTGATAATCAGGACGTCTTAGCAACACAACAACAAGGTTCAGCCCCCTTCATTCGAGGGAACATTACGCCGTGTAATGACTGAAGTTTGAGCTGCTGCTGAGGCAAAAATTGCAGGAATGATGTATGCAAATGCAACACAACAGTCTCGTTGCCCGATACGCTCGCGGTAACCTCGTTCTCCAGATCCTCGTCGGTATTGTTTTGGGTATTCTGCTTGCGACTATCTCACCAAGCCACGCTGAAAGCGTTGGTATGCTGGGTAGTCTGTTTGTCGGTGCTCTTAAAGCGATTGCTCCTATCTTGGTATTCATTTTGGTGGCGGCTTCTATCGCCAACCAAAAGAAAAACCAACACACTTACATGCGTCCAATCGTCATTCTTTACCTAGCGGGTACCTTCTTTGCGGCGCTAACCGCAGTAGTACTAAGTTTCCTTTTCCCGACCAATTTAACGCTAGTAACGGGCGCTGAAGGTGCAACGCCACCACAAGGCATTGCAGAAGTTATCCAAACCTTGCTGTTCAAGCTGGTTGATAACCCAGTAAACGCACTAGTAGAAGCAAACTACATCGGTATTCTTGCTTGGGGTGTGGGTCTTGGTCTTGCACTTCACCACGCATCAGCAACCACGAAAGCGGTATTCGAAGATCTAAGCCACAGTGTTTCTCACATTGTTCGCTTCATCATTCGTCTTGCGCCTTTCGGTATCTTCGGTTTGGTTGCATCTACATTTGCAACAACTGGTTTTGGCGCACTAGCAAGCTACGCTCACCTTCTAGCGGTACTACTGGGCTCAATGTTTATCATTGCGCTAGTGGTTAACCCAGCGATCGTGTACTTCAAAACAAAAGAAAACCCATACCCATTGGTGTTCCAATGTCTACGTGAAAGTGGCGTAACAGCATTCTTTACGCGTTCAAGTGCTGCGAACATTCCAGTGAACATGAACCTATGTAAGAAGCTAGACCTAGACGAAGATACTTACTCAGTGTCTATACCACTAGGTGCGACCATCAACATGGCGGGGGCAGCAATCACTATCACTACCCTAACGCTAGCAGCGGTACACACTATGGGTATCGACGTTGACCTAATGACAGCGGTACTACTAAGTATTGTTGCTGCAGTATCAGCGTGTGGTGCATCTGGTGTTGCTGGTGGTTCTCTACTACTGATTCCACTGGCATGTGGTCTGTTTGGTATTTCAAACGACGTAGCAATGCAGGTTGTAGCAGTTGGTTTCATCATTGGTGTAATTCAAGACTCTGCTGAAACAGCGCTAAACAGCTCAACAGACGTTATCTTCACTGCGGCTGTTTGCAAATCAGAACAGAAGAAAGCTCAGTAAGCTTAAAGCTGTAAGATGTAAAAAATAGAAAGGGGAGCCAATGCGGCTCCCCTTTTTGTTTATCTGACACTAGAGTTTAAGAACCGATACCTCGTACTTTAAGAACACCAAACCGCTCTTATTACAATCAACAACATACCGTTAGCACTGTATTTATGAGGATGATTTTCACAATTTGACTATCTCGCCCAACCGCCAAACAAACCAAATCACCACCACCAACCAACAATAAACAGGCACCTTAGTTAAAGGCACTACCAAAACAGTCGTTATTAAAAGCATCAAGCCAATTCTTTCCCTCTTTTCACCATGCCACTTCTGAAGAACTTGACTGATAAAGTTAGGATTTGCTTTCTTAAACAACGCATCACAATGAACTGGTCAAACAATCAAAAAAATGAGCACGAAATCCATTCTCGAATTGGATGGATAAGTGAAATTCATCCTGATGGTCATCGCCTCAAAATTGATTACGAGGGAAACCCACTAACCCAGCCAATATGGGGAAGCATTGGCCGAGCCTTCACTCGGAGTCAGATTAATGCGGCAATCGACAACCGACTAGACTGCCGTATCGAGTTTTTTACGGGTGATCCCAGCCTTCCGATCCTCACCGATATCTATTTTTCATTGATAAACCACGACACGCTGATCTTAAAAGCGAATCAAGTGGTGCTTGAAGCCACTCAAGAAGTAGTCATACGGTCCGGAGAAGCCACCACCCGCCATAAGGCCAGTGATGGCAGCATTCAAACCAACGCCACATACATCAGCAGCTCCGCAGATAAGCTGCATAAGCTTCAAGGCAAGAAAATAAACCTAAACTAACCAGAAAGTGAGATAGAACATGCCAGCAACGATAGGTGCAAATGGATTAAGTGTCGTACACAAAGGTTCCGGAGGCGAAGCGAATGCCTCTGTACCCGATGTCTGTTTAACCAAAGTCGGTAAACCTGTTGTGCCTATCCCCTATGGCAATAATGCCAAATCCTCTGACCTTGCAAATGGTTCAACCACGGTGACTGCCGATGGCGGAAACAGCATTGCACTTCAAGGCAGTACATTCTCCACCAGTACAGGTGATGCAAGCGGCGACAAAAAAGGCGTCAGTTCTGGCACAATCGAAGGTGAAGCAAAATTTGTCACCGCGTCTCCCAACGTCATTATTGAAGGGCGAGGCGTTGCTCGTCAAACCGACCAAATGACCATGAACAACGCGAATACCATGTGTTTTGGTGTTCAAAATCCGTCTGTTACTGTAGAAGAAGCGACCGAGCCTACCTTTGGTATTGATGTGAGTATCCGATATCCAAATGGAAAGCGCCTAACCAATGCAAACTACGCTCTCATTGATGACAGTGGCGCAACGGTTGGCAGTGGCACTTTAGATGCTAAGGGCCAAAGTGAAGCAGTTGGCCTAAAGCCTGGTAAAGTTAAGATTAAAGCTGAAGAGAGCACCGACAACTATCAAATCAGCTCAGTTCGTCGTGAAAACCCGCATTATGTTGAATCCATATCCGATGACGAATTCTTCGATATAGCGAGTAAAGGGCAACAAACATTTTGGTTACCAGCCAGAGTCCAAACTCTTGGTACCCCTTGGGGAAGCATCGGACAACCTCTAACAAGTGATGTTTACTTTCAAGATATTGTTGAAGCCGAAATCAAGCGCCACTTTACCCACTTCCATCCAGAGACCGCCTACGAATTTGGTAAAACTTGTGAAGCAGTGATTGGCAGTATTGATATGCCAATGCCTCATACAACAGAAACATTACTCGCCTACTCTATGCCTCTGGCATTAGAAGAAGGAGAAATGTTATCGACGTTATTGCGACTGGCTCCTCATGAGACCACCGACCGAATGTTGGCTTACATGCGAGCAAGAGGTGAAGGTAATCCACAAACCTATTTAGCCAATTACGACTGGGATAGCGCCCAAAAACACATGAATGAAACTCTAGATACCTTGCTAGAGAAAATCAAAACGCGCCTAACATTCCTGCGAGATGAAGCCAGCAAACTGCAATACGCATACCTGTCTGAGGATGTGTTCGATAAGCACATCGATACGTTAAGCTCGTACATGAAGTTACTACCCGACCTCATTTCTGGTGTGTTCAATAAAATGCAAACCAAAGCCAGCGAGCTTCTGGCGAGCACAGATAACGTAAAGGTCATCAAAGCGGCAGACGACTTACACTCGATTGAGAGTGAATCGATTGAAGCCGTTGTCAACACCACGAAAACCATCGACACGGTCGAGCCATTCATGAACGAAGTGGCTGGCGTGATTGAGAATGTCATTCCGATTTATCCGGTGCGCTATGGCTACGCGAATTTCTTTGACGAATTGATGCCAGCGCAAGCCCCGCCGAGCATGTTAGAAATGAGCGGAGCTACCGGGCTGAAAGACACCGGTGGCTACCTACTTCGCCTTCTACGTGAGGGCTGGTTGTACATCAAAGAAGAGAGCGAAGAAGAGACCGCGCCTCTCCACATCTTCAAATACGCACAAACTGAAACCGCAACTGGTGTGATTGAAAAGTTTGAGAAATACTATTTCACCAATGAAGAAAACGCTCAAGAGGGTTTAACGCTCGATACCTCATCGGGCTCCACGTTCTATCCTTTTGCGTTTGTGACGCCAAAAGCGAAAAAGATTTCCATCGTTTACTCTGAGCACGAATGGTCTGCCGCCATCATTGATAACATGAACAACGATGAAGAGTTGCGCAAAAAGGCGATGCAGCAGGTGGATTTGACTGCGCAACAAACCGAGTTTAGCCAAGCGGCAACACAAGACAACCTCAGCGCCTTGGTGGAAGATTACCGCAATAACGATGAAAAGTGGTTGGCAGACAAAGACAGCGCGAAGCCGATGCCTCATGGCCTTGATTTAGCAACCACCACATTAAGTTATCATCTTGATGCTGAAGGCATTGTCGAAACCATGCAAAAAAGCCATAGCGAGCATAAAGATGGCGCTTTGGTGGCTTTGTTTGACCCAGTTGGTCGTCAGCGCGATATTGCCAACAAGCTCAGTATGACGATCGCCGATGGTCAAGCCTACCAACAAAACAACCTCTATCCATTGACGATAGGCACTTATGCTAAAGCCTGTATGGACAGCGCAGTGCCTGAAGTCAGTAAGGCCGCGCAAGAAAACCTTGATACACAAGCTTTAACTGACTTTATAAATGCAAGTCAAGTCCAAATGGACAAGGTTGCTAAAGAAACTCAGCAGTGGCTGAAGATGATGGATTACTTTGTTGCGGGAGAGGGAGCAAAAGACGAGATAGGCTCGCTGACGTTCTATCTACAAAATTATTTTGATGTTCGCCAAGAGGGCATAGTTAACCCAGCGATAGAGCTGGCTAAATTGATGTGCTTGCTTGGTACACTCTTTGAAGGTGTGACCGCCAGCGAAGAAGGTATGAAAACCATGGACGATTGGGTGGGGCAAGCGTTTATGACGGAGGCATTAACACCTGAAGATAATGCGGTGGGTGCCGCTTTTAAAATCGCAGAACGCATTTTTACCCAGTGCCAAGGAGGGGATTGGCGTCAGTTGACTGGTGATGCGGGCAATCATGTTTTGAGTTCTATGGGGACTTTTTTGGCACGAATGCCCATCGCTTTCGATTATGTAGGCAAGCAAAGTGGAAAATGGGCCCAAATAGCGGGCAATGCTGGGTTGGAGCGTTTTTATAGGACGACATTTCCTTCGATACTCGATGCGCTTTTGGGGCTAGAAGTAACAGGAAATCGAGTGCAAGTACCTCTTGATGAGGTTGAGTCGCTGCTTGAAAAGCAGGCAAACAAAGGGCGCGCAGCCGCTATATGGCAAAAGACAAAAACCAACTGGCATGAGCGTTTAATTGATTGGTCGGAAGTGAAAGCGGATGCGAAAGAGGAGCGTATATTACAACTTCTTGAGTTTAAGCCAACACCAACCTGCCCTAGGATAATCAAAACAATGATTGATAATCTTGAAAAGGCAACAAAACCAGCCAGCAAAACTGCTATCCACATAAGCGCTTCTGTCGCTGATGCGGGGTTTGCTGCTTGGTCCTTTTTTCTTAATGTCGGGGCAATGTTTGAGATGGGCACTCAAGAAGAATTTGCAGCCCTCGACCCAATTACCAATCAAGATGAGCTTTATCGAATACTGAAAGTAAGCTCTACATTAAGCGCTTTGGCTGCCGATAGTGCAGCGCTGGCTCAATATGGTGCGAAATCAGCCAATGCCACCGCTTCAATGCTTAACAGAGGACTTAACGCTAATATGGTGCAGAAATACCTGCCCACCTTGAGTACCAAACTAGCCGATAAGCTGGGGTTGGCTAATGTGATGGCTCATAGTCAGCATATGGAGAATACCCTCGCCAAATTACCAATAAAAAGTCTCGTTGTAGTTGCAACCTTAACTTCTGCTTCTAGTTACGGTTGGGATGCTTATAAAGCCGATCAAAGTGGGAATAAAGGCTTAATGAAAGGAAACGTGATGGGAGCTGGCTTTACGTTACTTCTGTTTGGAACTTTATTCGGTGGTCCTGTTGGTTGGACATTCTTTCTCGTCGGAATGGCAGGTCTGTTTTGGAGTGATAGTATTATCTCGCGTTATACAAAAACGGGAATAGAGAATCTACTTTTCAGGTGCTTCTGGGGCAAAAGTGAGGATTATTCATTTTGGAGTTTTATCGACAGAGAAAAAGCAGGCTCAGTCCAGAAGAGACTCGATTTATATTCGAATAAAGATATAAAAGACACTTATTTGCAGTACCTGAAAAAAGCCTTTGAGATAGAGTCACAAGAGTTTGTTAACTATTTCTACTGGCCACAATTAAATATCGAAAGCACGGTTGTTTCACCAGAGGTTATCAGAGCAGACAAACTTTATACTTACCGCTTTGTCTTGCCAGAGTTTAAAATGGGTATTTCTCAACTTCATGGCAGTATGGTTAAACAGTTTTATGGTAGGTCTGGGCTTGTTTCAACTGTGCCAATGACAGAGAATTTTAAACTCGCTTTGCTTGATGCGCTAAATAACCCACAGCAGTATGAGTTGAAAGAGGACGGCCTGCATTTAACCGTGAAGGTTGAGTGTTCATTTGAACAACGTGGCGCAATCGCAAGTGACCTTAGCTTAAAATGGTGTTACGAGCCAGAACCATCATTGGTGGTGCCTAAACGCAAGCTAACGTCATCAGGTGATATAGATGGTCTGATGATGGGTATGATTGATGAACGCCCTAACAATAATGAGTAAGGATTTACTATGAAACGTCGATTTTGGGGCATGTTTACCACTAAAGCCCAGCCTTTTTCCAAGTGGTGGCAGGAGTTTCGCTCTGAGGTAATTGTCATTCCAATGGAAGACCCACTCGACCCGATAGTGTCGGTAGATGATAAGGTGCTAACCGTAAGAACAGGCTATCATAATCGGCGCGATACGATCCTTATTCCGCTGATGCTGGTGTTTAGCTTTTTTTCGATCTTAATGCTTAATGATTTGGTGCCTGATTTTGAAAGTGAGCAGGTGTATGCACATGAAATGCTCGAATACGTTGAGGAACAAAGGGCGCTGCCAAACCCATCTTACAGAACTGACGATATTGAAAAGCGTTACAGAGCGCTACTCAACGAAAATGGCGAGGTGACATGGTCTACTTATATAAGGGCTAAAGAAGTCGAAGGTAAACTTGAGTCTTTCATTAGCAGTTTTCTTCTTTTATGTTTTTTCTTGTTACCGAGCATTGCTATGTGGCTCATTTTCTTTCTAAAACCCAGAGATGCTGAAGTCTACTTTGACCGCGAACGCCAAATTGTTTACTCGTGGCGACATGGAAGGGTTGGGGCGGCCTACTTTGATAAAATGGGGCTGATTGAAAACCAAGTTGGTATCAATATCGTGTTGCAGTTTGAAAACAAAAAACAAAAAGGCTATCGCCCGATGGCGATTGTCGGTATTGATACGGGTAAGCTCGCTTTTCATACTGAAGCCGATACCACTTACCCATTAGCACAAATCCTAGCGTTTATGGATCATGGTAAAGAGGCAGTCATCACAGTGCCGTCGTTTAAGCGCAAACCAGCAAAGCTATTTTGGCGAATTGATCCCAAGCCAGAAAACTTTGAAGCACGTGTAGATGCAGCATTGAAGGCCGAAGGGGACTTAGTCCATCACTACCAAACCCGCAGACCCAAAGGCCATGCGATTTAATATGAGAAAATAAATGAATCGCGGCTCTAGAGGAATATTCACAACAAAAGCGCAACCTTTTTCAAAGTGGTGGGGCTTTGTTGCGTAATTCGATGGAACTAAATCAGGAAGTTACGATCTGATCGGCTACATCAGTTAATCATCGTAGCCTTATGCCGAAACCTTGTTACAAAACAACTAACTGGAAACAGTACAACAAATCCCTAATCAATCGTGGTTCACTCACTTTCTGGATTGATGAAGAACCTATAAGCGAATGCTGCAAGGTTTTCTAAACTCCGTATTTAAGCTGGCTAACATACCGCATTACACCTGTATAAGCCGTCGAGCTAAGGAAGTTGAGGTTTCATTTAAAACCAAAACCAGAGGCGTGATACAGCATCTGGCCATCGATGCCACTGGTCTCAAGGTTTATGGCGAAGGTGAATGGAAGGTCAAAAAGCATGGTACTGATGGGAAGCGCAGAGTCTGGCGTAAGCTACATTTAGCAGTGGATACCAGCACCCACGAA